>JALQTQ010000276.1 GCA_023263995.1 Akkermansiaceae bacterium
CCGGCCTTGATCCAGAAGTTGCCCAAACCGGGAGCATGGATGGTCAGTTTTAAGCAGGTGATGTCGTTCTTCCTCATTGCGACGGCTATTTTCTTCATGAAAGGATACATGAAGCTGGTTGGAGATTCCCATTTCAACTTCTTCCTATTCGCAATCCTCCTGATTTGTATGGGAGCCTATTTGTATGGCCGGTGGGGAACCCAGGCGGTGGCAAAGTTGAAACGCTATGTGACTGGCTTTGGTTTGGCCGGTGTGATGGTTTTTGGAGGCTTGGCTTGGGCTTACTCCACTGCTAAGCCACCTGTGAAGTCCGAGTTGGCATGGCACGAATGGTATCCGGGGATCATGGAACTCTCCCGAGCCAAGGGAAGGATTGTCTGGATCGATTATACTGCGGACACATGACTACAGTGCTTGGCAAATGAGAGCCGTGTGTTCTCTGATCCGAAAGTTCTTAAGCGTCTGAAGGAGTTGAATGTTCTGCTGGTCAAAGCAGACAAGGGTAACCTTGACGTTCAGGATGCAATTAACGCGGACTTGCTCCGATATGGACGGAAGACGATTCCCACCAATATCATCGGACCATCCAACCCTGATGTTCCTGCCATCATTTTGCCTGAGTATCTTAATGCCGAAAGGGCGTTGGAGGCCCTGAACCAGGCGGAGGCGATGAGTAAGTGAGGTCTACAAAATAGGGAGATCTCCAGATGGAATGCTCTTGTGTTTGTCTCACGGGCGATTGGCCCTATCATGTCTTCACGGTCTATGAAGAAAGCGCGGTTTATCTGGAAGGGGGTGTGTCACTACCGCGCGGCCTATTTCGGGGTGTTGGCAGGGGCAGCGGTGGCGGCCATGGTGTTGCTGGGGGCCTTGATGGCGGGGGACTCGGTGCAGGAAAGTCTGCGTCGTTCGGCGGAGTTGCGCACCGGCAAGGTGGCTCGGATCTTTTCGGGCGGCGAGCGCTTCTTTGAGGCCGATCTGGCGGAGCGAAGCGGCGGCGGCGCGCCGGTGCTGGCCTTACGCGGGCAGGTCAACTTTGACGAACGGGCCGAAGGCCAGGTCCAGGTCATGGGCGTCACCGATGACTTTTGGCGCTATGCCCCTGACAAGGCCTCGGTGTCCCTCTCGGGCTTCGATGCCGCGATCAGCGAGCCGCTGGCGAAGGCCCTCGGCCTGGAGGAAGGCGACGGCGCGGTGGTGCGCCTGCAGAAACCGGGGGTGCTTTCGAGCGACGCCCCACTTTCGGGTGGCGCCGAATCGACGGCCTCGATGCGGGTCTCGGTGGTGAAGGTGGTGAGCGACGGGGAATTCGGACGATTCGGGCTGGCCCAGACCCAGGTGCCGCCTTCCACCATTTTTGTCCCTCTGGAGCGATTGCAGAAGACCCTCGACCTGCCGGGCAAGGCCAATGCCCTGCTCTTAGGCGAGGGCGAGAGCCTGGATGAGGACGCCCTTGAGTTGCGGGACTACGGTATTTCCGTGATCGAGGTGCCGGGCGGGGTCGAGGTCCGATCGTCGCGCATCTTTATCGATCCCCGCATTGCGGAAAAGATCGAAGGCGAGCCCGTTTTGACCTACCTCGTGAACACCCTAGCCACCGAAGTCGGAGAAACCCCGTACTCCATGGTGACGGCGGTGGGCGGGAAATCCGCAGCCTTCCTGCCGGAACAGCCGGGGCCCGACGAGGTGGTGGTGAACGACTGGTTGGCTGAGGACCTGAAGGCGCAGGTCGGCGACGAGCTCACCATGGACTATTACGTGGTCGAGGGCGGAAGTCGCCTCGTGGAAAAGCGCGCGGTCTTCACCGTCAAGGCCATCGTTCCGATGGCTGGGCCGGCTGCCGACCAGCGGTGGATGCCTGATTTTCCGGGGGTGGCGGACGTGGACAGCGCGCGGGACTGGGAGCCGGGCCTGCCACTCGATCTGACTCGGATTCGCGACAAGGACGACGAGTATTGGGAGGAATTCAAGGGCACTCCGAAGGCGTGGATTGCGCCGGAGACCGGCCGGAAGCTGTGGTCGAACCGATGGGGAAAAGCCACCGGCATCCGCGTGCCGGGAGGGACGGTTGACGGGGTCACGGAAAAGGTCGCGGCGGTTCTGAATCCCTCGCTCGCGGGAATGCGGGTGCTGGATTTTTCGGGGCAAGCCATGGAGTCGGCAAGGTCGCCGGTGGACTTCGGGGTCCTGTTTCTGAGCATGAGCTTCTTCCTCATCGTGGCAGCGGTGGCCCTGCTCGCGATGTTGTTCCGTTTCAACGTGGAGCAACGGACGAGCGAGGGGGCCTTGCTGGCAGCGGTGGGGATCCCGGCGGGCAAGGTCATGCGCTGGCGCCTCGGGGAAGCCCTGGTGGTGGTGGTGGGAGGTGTGCTGGTCGGAGGCGGACTGGCGCTCGGCTTCAGCGCGATCGTCCTCAAGGTCATCAGTTCGATCTGGGAAAGCGGCAGCGGTTTTGGCCTGCACGTGTCGCCCGCGACCCTGATGGGCGGAGGGCTCGGGATGGTGCTTCTGTCGCTCGGAGCGGTCTGGCTGACGACGCGCCGGGAGGCCTGTCGGAGTGCCAGCATTCGCCTCAATTCGGGGGCCGAGGAAAAGGTGGGCGGCATGGGACGCCTGGTCTGGGTGGCTCTCGCCCTGGGGATTTTGATGGTGGTGGGCGGCGTGGCCATGAGTGTGTCGGTGGGGCCGCAAGGAGCCTTTTTCGTGATGGGGTTCGGGATTCTCGTGGTCGGGCTGGCGGTCTTCCGCATCCAGTTGGGGCGGGTGGGGTCGCTCGCTTCCCTGTCGGTGAACGGGGTGGCCAAGGTCAATCTGGCTCGTCGGGCTTCCCGCAGTCTCACCGTGGTGGGGGTCCTCGCCGCCGGTGTCTTTTTGGTGCTGTCCGTGGCTTCCTTCCGCAAGAATGGCGGGGAGGATTGGCGGAAGCTGACAAGTGGAGCGGGTGGCTTTGCCTGGTGGGTCGAAACGACCTCGCCGGTGAATCGGCCAGCCGATGCCACCGGCGAGGTGAAGTGGTTTGGGCTGGAATCGGTGGTGTCCTTCCGCATCGGGGCGGGCGACGATGTCGATTGTTTCAACCTCACCGCTTCGAGTCGTCCCCGTCTCCTCGGAGTTGATCCGGAGAGGTTGGAGGGCCGCTTTCGGATCAATGGGTCGTGGAGCGATTTGCGGGGCGAGGGCGTTCCGGCCCTGGTCGATGAGACGACCCTGATGTGGGTCTTGAAGATGAAGGTGGGCGATGACTTGATCTATGAGGATGAATGGGGACGGGAGTTTCCGGTGACGATTGCCGGGGTGGTGAAGGATTCCATTTTCCAGGGAAGTGTCATCGTCGACGAAGGGAAGCTGCTCGAAAGGTTTCCCTCGCTGGGTGGATACCGGCTTTTCCTGTCGCCTGAGGAAGGGGACCAGGAGATCCTGCAGCGCGAGACCGCGGACCTGGGCGGCAGGGTCACGGCCACGGCCGACCGATTGGCGGCCTTTCACGAGGTTGAGAACACTTACATCGCCATTTTCAACGTCCTCGGTGGTCTCGGCATGATTCTCGGCAGCGTGGGGGTCGGGGTGGTCATGGCGAGGAACCTGGTGGAGCGGAAAGCAGAATTTGAGACCCTGAAGGTGCTCGGCATTTCCCGCTCCCTGCGGGCGGCGATGGTGCGGGGCGAGATGCGTTCGATGGTTTTCTGGGGGCTGGGGATTGGGTTGGTTTCGGCCCTCATCGCGGTCATGCCGGTGATGGGAGGCACGGTGGGCTTGCGCGATCTCGGATGGATGCTTGGGTTGTTGCTGTTGATGGCGTTGGTGTTGCAAGTGACAGGCCGCCGGGCCATCGCGAGACTTTGAGATGATTGCGGAATTGAGCCAGAGCCCATTGGCGGCCTTCTTGGTGGTGTTTGCCGTTCTGATCGCCGCCATGGTGCTGGCTGTGCCGGCCACCCACTGGGTCAGCCAGCGCATGGCCAACGTCCTCTCCTTCTTTTCGCTCGAGAAATTCCGTCGCCCCCCGCCACTCCTGAGCAAGGGGGACGCGCTGGCGATGCAGGGGCAGGTCTACCCAGCCTTCAACCTCTTCCGCAGGTTCCTCAACTACCATCCGACCGATCTCGACGTGTACTTTCGTTTGATCGACCTGGCCTTTGGCCCGATGCAGGATCCCGGCTTGGGCGACGCCATCATCGCTTTCGGGGTCAAGAAGTTGGATAAGAGGGGGCGCCGGGTGATTAAAGAGCGCCGCAATGCCATCGTGCTCGGCGAACTATATCCGCTCAAGCATCTCGCCTGGAGGGATGAGACGGCATACAGCCACAAAAAAGTAGAAGTTCCAAAGGCCCTGCGCGGGCAGTTCAAGCCAAAGGAGGAAAAGGAAGATCCTTGGCCAGAGGCTTGAGTGGAAAGAGCAAGGGGTCTTTTGGCTAAATCGTAAGCCAAATTCACATGACGCGGCAAATATTGCGTCCCCGCTGCGAGAACAGCCCACTCAAAAATGATGGGGGGGCCTTTCCCGGTTCTTGCTCCTCGAAAGTCATCAGGCGATAAGGGCACTG
>JALQTQ010000277.1 GCA_023263995.1 Akkermansiaceae bacterium
GCGGGGGCGGTCCAGAGATACCTCGTCGAAACCGGCGTCCCGGTCTCCCAGATCATCTCGGTGGCCGAGGGCGAAGCGAGACCGCGCCGCCCCAATTCCACCGCCGATGGACAGGACAATCCGAGCGGCCGGCGCGCCAATCGTCGCACCGAGATCTATCTCGATGTTTAAGGATCTTCCCGGAGAAGAAGCGGACGGAAAGGGTCGGCACTTTCAGCACGCAATGCCGGGAGGCAGGGAGGACCCGGTGAAGTCAGACCCCGTCTCCCAGGTCAGGGCTTCTTTTTCTCTTCTTCGGGTTCCGGGGTGGTGTCCTTGACAAAGGAGCGAATGAGTTCAAGCGATCTCGGAGCCTCGGTGGGATCGGGAGTGTGGTCGGCGAACTTGACGGCGTCAGCCAACTGGGCAAACGTTTCGAGCTGGCTGAACTGGGTCTTGGGGAGATTCGGGGTGCTTTGGAGGATGGCAAGGAATTCGGTCGAGGTCTTGGAGCGCGCTCGGACCTCGAATCGTTCTGCGGTGTATTCCTTCAGGATGTCGGTGAGCTTGGAGTAGAAGGAGATCGGCGGGTCGCCGGGATTGAGCTTGGCGAGGTTGCCGAGTGCTTTTTCCCAAGGCGGGGTCGTTTTGATGATTCCGGTCTTGCGGAGAAGCAAGATGACAAGAGCGAGCACCAGAATGGCCAAGCTGATCCAGGCCCACAGGGGAATAGTTTGGCGGGGCGCTTCGGTAATGTCGACGGGCTTGGGTGGCTCCTTTTCAGTCAGGAAGGTGTTGGGAGCGGCCGGCTCGTCCGGGATCTTTTCCGGAGCGACGATGGCGAGGGGTGGTAGGGGGACGTCGACGAAATTGGGGGAAATGCGTTTGGTGCGCTTGACCGGGAAGGAGGCCGTGAGGCCCTCGAGGGTTTTGGTGTCGGTGGCGACGAAGGGAATCGAAAAAGTCCAGATACGGGACCCGAGAGGGGAAAGGGCCCCCTTGCTCAGGGTGGCCTGGTCGGGGACCGGGGCGATGAAGTCAGGGTGATTGACAGGAGAGGGGGTTTCGAATTCGCGATGCCAGGGGGCTTTCACCGTGAAGGTCAGCGTGGTGGCATGGCCGAGGAGGATTTGTTCGTCGGTCCAAGCGCTTTCGAGGAGCTCGGGGCGTTCATTCTTTTGCCAGACCCGAAAGAAAAGATAACCGAAGGTCAGGCCGGTGATGAGGGTGGCGACCAGGAAAATCTTGAGGGTAGTGAGGGCTTTGGTCATCGGCGGGAGATGCGTCGCTGGAAGAGCGCGATGATCGAGGGGAGGTAATCGGTCGCGGTATCGAGTGGGACGTAGTCGATGCCGGCGCGCCGACAGGTCCGGGCGTTGTGCTCGGAGGCGGCGGTGGTACGGGTCGCGAGGGTGCGGGCGTCCTTGCGGGTGAGGCGGGTCACTTCCCCGGTTTCGAGGTCGCTGATGGAGAGGGCGGGGATGGAAGGAAGGGCCCGCTCGATGGGGTCGGAGATGTGGAGAAGGATCACCTCGTGCTTGCGGGCAAGGGCGCGCAGCGGCTTTTCGAAGGGCGGGGTGATGAGATCGCTGAGGATGAAAACGATGGACCGCTTCAGGGTGGTTTTGAGGAGATGTTCGATGCCGCCGGCGAGGTTGGTATGGGGAGAAACAGGTTCGAAGGCGAGGAGCTCGCGGATCATGCGCAGGACGTGGCGGTGGCCGCGGGCGGGGTCGAGCTGGAGCTCCTCTTGATCAGAGTAGAGGAGAAGACCGACCTTGTCCTTGTTGAGGGTGGCCGAGAAAGCGAGGACGGCCGCGACCTCGGCAGTGTATTCGGCCTTGGTGGTGGCACCGGAGCCAAAACGCCCGGAGGCCGAGCGGTCAACGAGGAAAAAGACGTTTTGCTCCCGTTCCTCGGTGAAAAGCTTGATGTAGGGGGAGCCAAGGCGGGCCGAAACGTTCCAGTCGATGGCACGCATTTCGTCCCCTTCTTGGTATTCGCGGATCTCGGCAAACTCGATCCCGCGGCCCTTGAAAGAAGCGTGCCAAGCGCCAGCGGTACGGTTTTGCACGATGCGGCGACTGCGGATCTCAATGCGCCGCACCTTTTCCATTAACTCGGAGGCCAGCATCGCGGGTCAGGGGGTGCGCAGGGTGTCGAGGAGTTGGTTGATGATGGTATCGGCGGACATGTCCTCAGCCTGAGCTTCGTAGCTGGCAATGATGCGATGGCGTAGGATGTCGGGGGCAATCTCTTTCACATCCTCGGGCAAAACGTGGGCACGGCCATTGAGGAAAGCGAGGCAGCGCGCCCCCCTGATCAGCTGGATGGTGGCGCGCGGGGAGGCTCCGGCGGTGATGAGTGGGCCGAAGGACGAGAGGTCGAGCCCGGCTTGTCGCTCGGAAAGCTGGAGGCGGCCTTCCTCCCGGGTGGCGAAGACGATATCGAGAATGTAGTCCTCGATCTTGGGATCGACGTGAATGTCGTTGATGAGCGAGCGAGCTGCGGTGATGGAATCGAGGGTGGTGATCGCCGCTGCGGTGGGTGTTTCCACGGTCGAGGACATTCGACGGAGGACCTCG
The DNA here is from genome assembly GCA_023263995.1 of Akkermansiaceae bacterium. Taxonomy (GTDB): domain Bacteria; phylum Verrucomicrobiota; class Verrucomicrobiia; order Verrucomicrobiales; family Akkermansiaceae; genus SW10. The sequence goes on from JALQTQ010000277.1 coordinate 2,565, forward strand.
CGTTCCTCATCGCGTTTCGGGTATCCCACAATCACCTTCATCATGAAACGGTCCATCTGGGCTTCGGGAAGAGGGTAGGTCCCTTCTTGGTCGAGCGGGTTTTGAGTGGCCATGACGAGGAAGGGATTGGGCAGGGGGCGGGTTTGGCCCCCGAGGGTGACCTGTTTTTCCTGCATGGCCTCGAGGAGGGCTGACTGGACCTTGGCGGGGGCGCGGTTGATCTCGTCGGCGAGGAGGAGGTTGGTGAAAACAGGGCCTTCCTTGGCGGTGAATTCTTGGGTTCCCGGATTGTAAATGTGGGTCCCGATGACGTCGGCGGGGAGGAGGTCGGGGGTGAATTGAATACGGCCGAAGCGGGCCTGTAGGGTCTGGGCCAAAGTGTTAACGGCCAGCGTCTTGGCGAGTCCGGGGAGACCTTCCACGAGGAGGTGGTTGCCGGTGAGGAGACAGATCAGCATGCGATCGACCAGTTTCAGTTGTCCGATGAGGACGCGGGAGATTTCGGTCCGCAGGGGAGCCACGAAGGCTGAACGCGTTTGGATTTCGGAGGAAAATTCTTCGGGAGTCATGGATTTGTATGGGAAATCGCGATTTGCCGTTGACGGCAGGCTAGCACGGTCGATGAAAAGAGCGACCGCGCAATTGGCTTGCGTTCATTTTTTGCCTCTCGATTCATCGAGCATGGGAGTGAAACGTCGGGCTGGGCCTGTTCCGCTTAATTTCCGCCAATCGGGAGGGCAGTGAGGCGCCAGAAAAGGACGGGGTTTTCTCGGCGTGCGAACGAGTAGCGGTTGGTTTGGATCGAGCCGTTCGTTTCGGTCGGAGTGGTCTCGCGGACGGTCCACTCGACGAGGTCGGAAGAGGTCTCCAAGAGAAGCTCGAAGCCCGGCCTCGACAGGTGGGACGGAAAGGTGATCGTGCCAGTCTCGTCGTCGAATGTCGCCAATGGAAGGGCGTTTGGTTGGGTCGGGTCGGTCCCGAGAGCGTATTCGAGGAAGTTCTCCAGACTGTCTCCGTCGGCATCGAGATCGCCTGCGCCCACGCCGTTGGCGGCAGCCCAGGAGGCGTAGTCTTCGCCGACGGTGAAGGTCCCCGGGGTTGGGGAGGCGGCGAGCCATGATTCCGGGAAGTGGGCGAAGGTGAGCGAGGCCGTCCGGGTCAGGGAATTTCCGGCATCGGCAACCGGCCAAGGATCTTCAGCGAGGTAGCGCACCTCGTCGGCGGTGATTTGCGGGAACTCCGGAGCAGCCCCGGCCCGTTGCAACCTCACCGTTCCTTTGTCGTTGCCAAGCGGCCCGTCACTGGCGGGCCCGACCAGAATGACCTCGTTTGTGATTCCGAAGTGGGTGCGGAAGGCATCGCTGAGGGCACTCTGAGCGACGGGGTCAAACGATACCACGACCAGCGATTGACCGGGCGCAAGAGCGTGGTCGGTGGTGAAATCGAAATCGAGACCACCTCGAAGTCGCCACTGGTTCAGGGTGATGGGGTTGTTTCCGGTGTGGGTGATTTCCACGAACTCCTGGGTCTCGTCGCCCGGCGGCGCATAGTGGACTTCCGTGATCACGACCGGGCCGATCAGGGGACCGCTGTTGGGAGCTCCGGCGGTGCTGGCGGTCATCGGGGAAAGAGTGTCGGACCCCATGCCATCGGGCCAGCGACCGAGGGTGAGCTCCGAATCGGCGGCCGCAAAATTGACCCGGTCGACGAACGAAAGCGGTCGCCCGTTTTCGTCTGCTTCGAGGAGCCAAAGGGTGTCCCCATTCCCGGCGCTTAGTCCGAAGGAACGGCCTTTTTCCCAAACTCCCTTGACCGGGTGGTTGTCAATAAAGGTCTGGTTGATGACGAAGAGATCCGGGGTGCTGGCCACCACTTCATAACTGTTGTTGTAGTCGCCCAGCCCGCC
>JALQTQ010000278.1 GCA_023263995.1 Akkermansiaceae bacterium
GTCTTGCGGGCGCTCACCCATTCGTCCATTGCGGCGGTGAGCGAGACGCCGAACTCGGCGGCCAGGTTCTCGCAGTGGCGCAGCAGCTCGAGGTTGCGCCTTGTCGCCTCGTTGCCAGAGGCAAACCCGTTCTCCAGCCGGACGCTGATCTGCTGGGCGATGATCCGCGCCTCCTCCATGCAGGCGAGGGATCGGGTCTTGCGCCGCCCTCCTTCCTTCCACGCCAGCGTGAACTCGCTGTAGCCGTCCTTGCGATTATTCGTGTAGATCTTCACCCGGGCCGGGCCGGTTCCGATCTCCACGATCCTGTTGCGACGCTTGCGTTTCCGGGTCATCGGACCCGGCTTCCGCGTCAACTTGTCAGGAATTGTGTCAGGAATTTCTGTCGCGGCTTGGTCGCGATCTGCGGAATTTCCTGGTCCTGAGGCACTTGAGGAAGTGCTCCTAGAAAATGGTCGGGGTGACAGGATTCGAACCTGCGACCTCGTCGTCCCGAACGACGCGCGCTACCAAGCTGCGCTACACCCCGTGACCGAGGAGACTTCTGAATCCCCGGCGGAGGAAGATCAAGCGGAAATCACGCGTTGTCTTGCGAGTTGGACTCCGGGAGCCAGATTCCTCAAAGAGGGCTGTTGCCGGGTTGGCTCAACGGGGCGTGGGAGCTCCGGTGGGCGATTGGTCGAGTCGCTCGAATTTCGCCCCTTTTGAAACATCCCAGAAGAACAAGGCTGAGCCGCCAAAGACGACGATGATGAGGAGAGCAAAGAGGAGAAGAAGGAAATTCTTCATGAGGTCAACAGCATAGGAAAGCGGGCGGGGAAGGAAAACAAAAAAGCCCGACTGCGGTGGGCAGGCGGGCTTTTGTAAAAGGGAATCTGTGGATCAGGCTCGTCCGAGGTAGCTGCTGTCTTTGGTGCTGACCTTGATCACGTCGCCTTGCTTCACGAAGAGGGGGACTTGGACGGTGAGGCCGGTTTCGAGGACGGCCGGCTTGGTAGGGTTGTTGGCGGTGTCGCCCTTGATGCCCTCGGATGATTCGGTGATTTCGAGTTCCACCGAGTCGGGGAGGTCAATCGAGACCGGGTTGCCCTCGATGAAGAGGATCTCGACCATCTGGCCTTCCTTGAGGAAATCCTTGGCGTCTCCGATAAAGCCCTCGTCGATGCCGACGGTGTCGTAGGTGTGAGGGTCCATGAAGTGGTAGGTGCCGGGTTCGGCGTAGGAGAATTCGAGTTTCTGCCGGTCCGTTTCCACGATGTCGACCTTTTCGCTGGAGGCAAAGCGGATTGTTTTCGTTTTCCCGGTCTTGAAGGAGCGGATGGTGGCAGCGATGAGGGCGTTGCCCTTGCCGGGAGTGCGGTGTTCGAGGCCGAGAACGACTCCGCGTTCCCCTTCGTACTGGATGCACTGGCCACGTTTGAGGTTGGTAGCGACGATTGCCATGGTGGGGTGGAATTAGGTGAGAGCGAGGATTCGGTCAAGCGGGGAAAGAGGCAGGGGAGGCATCGTCTGGCGGTGGAGCAGAGCCGCAGGTCTTGCTTCAAATCGGAAACTTGACATCTGGGTTGCGCGTTGTGTAACGTACCGTCCTATGAAATTGCCTTTCTCGCTGTCATTTGTTGGCTTGACGGCTGCTAGTTTTTCCCCGGCGTCCGCTGCCTTGGTGGCTTACTTTCCTCTGGATGGTCCGGAGGGTGCCACGGTTTCCGAGATCGTTCCGACGATCGATGATCCGAATCATGGGGTCACCACCGGGGTTCCGAACAATAGTGCCGCGACTTGGGTGAATGATGCCACGCGCGGGTCGGTTCTTAACTCCCCGGATGGGAATCGTTTTTTGGCCGGGACCCAAGGCATCGATCTCACCACGGGTTTCACTTGGTCGTTCTGGGCCAAGGTCGATTCTGCCACTGGTGGGTCTGACGCGATCGTAGGGACCCGCAACGGTTCTTGGCACAAGATCACTCCTGCATCCGGGGTGGATGGGAACGGGTTTGTCGATTTCACCTATTCTGGCGGCCTTAATCTCGCGGATGGTACTTGGCACCATTATGGATACGTCGGGACGGACAACGGAACGGCCAATCCCGGGACCGTCACCGTGACCCTTTACATTGATGGAGCTCCGGTGGGAACTGACACCACAGCGGCCAGTTTGACGTATGAGGGACAGATGGAGATTGGGGGTTCGACGCGTTTCAATGAGTTTGCGACGGTGTTGTTGGACGATCTTGCCATCTGGAACTCTGCGCTTTCTGAGAGCGAGATTCAGACCTTGGCAGCTGGCGGGCCCATTCCGGAGCCCTCGAGCAGCCTTTTCCTCGGGCTGGGGCTGGCGGCTCTTACCGGTTTCCGCCGCCGTGGCCGGAACTAGCCCGGTCGGGAAAGTCGATATTCCACCGAACCCGCGCGGTGAGATAGCTGCCGGGTTCTTTTTCGCTCCCAAAGAACCATGAAAAACCTCTTTTTCTCCGCTGCTTTTCTTTCCCTCCTTGCGCCCTGCCCGGGCAAATTGGTGGCCTATTTCCCGCTCAACGAGGGCACCCCTGGTGAAGTGGCCGAGGTCATCGATGACCTTATTGACAATCCCGACCACGGAGTGACCGACGGCACGGCCAACAACCTGTCGGCGACTTGGGTTGATGACCCGGAGCGTGGGGTTGTGCTGGATTCTCCGGGCAACAATCGTTTCCTTGCCGGGACTCAGGACATTGATTTGGTCAAGGGCTTCACTTGGTCTCTCTGGGTGAAGGTCGCGGTCGGAGAGACCGCCCCCAAGGTGGTCATAGGGACGCGCAATGGATCCTGGCACAAGATTACGGTGTCTAGTGGGGTCGACGGAGTGGGTTTTGTTGATTTTGTGGCTGGAGCTTACGACTTGGCCGACGGGTTGTGGCATCATCTTGCCCTGGTGGGAACGGACAATGGGAGTGGGGTATCCAATGATGTGAGGGTCAGTTTTTATCTTGATGGGGTGAAGCTGGGTGAAGACACCACGGCAGCGGCCCTGACCTATAACGGACAGATGGAGATCGGGGGCTCCACGCGTTTCAACGAGTTTGCCAACTGTCGGTTGGACGACGTGGCGATCTGGGATGAAGCTCTTTCTGAGGAGGTCATTATCGGCCTCGCCAATGGCGATCCGGTGATTCCCGGAACTGGTGGAGGTGGGGGGCTGGAGGTGACCGGCTTTTCCTACCGAGCCGGGAGCGATTCCGTGACTTTAACTTGGCGGGCCGATGACAGCATGAGCTATCGGGTGTTGGCTTCTCGTGATTTGTCGGATTGGAGTAGCCGGATCGCGCAGGGGCTCGATACAGGGGTCGACGAAAATCAGGGAGACGAAGGGTTGTTGACCATCACCATTGATTTGGCAGAGGTAGGCTTCCCGAGGGTTGAGAAGCTCTTTTTTCGGGTTGAGGAAGAATGATCGTTGTTTGGACGTGAGCTATCCTATCAAGACCATCATGAAGCGGGTCGGCTCTTCACTACTTGGGGTTCTGGCTCTGGGAATGGGGACGGTTTTCGGGGAGTTACGGGTCGGGCATGCTCAGAGTCCGGCCGAGGCGCGGGAGGAGTTGGCTGAAATGAGGCGCGGGTATCCCGACCTGGCATCGTGGCAGAAGCGCCGGGAAGTGGTGAAGCGGATGATTCTCGAGGGGGCGGGGCTGGCGAAGCTGCCCGCGCGGACGCCCCTCAATCCGCGTCGTTTCAACAAGCGTCGTTACGAGGGTTACACCGCCGAGAGCGTGGCGATCGAGAGTGCGCCGGGCTTTTGGGTGACGGGCACTCTTTATGAACCGACGGTGGAGTTTGCGAGTTATGCCGGGATTCTCTGTCCTCATGGTCACGGCGGCCGCTTCCGGGAAAGCCGTCAGGTCCGTTGTGCCGTGCTGGCGAAGATGGGGGCGCGGGTCTTCCTCTACGATATGGTGGGTTACGGGGACTGGAAGGAAGCGGGGTGGGATCATCGTCAAACACCCGAAGTCCTGCGGCTGCAGACTTGGAACAGCATGCGGGTGGTCGATTTTTTGCGATCGCTTGATGGAGTGGACCCCGAGCGAATCGGGATGACGGGGTGTTCAGGGGGAGGGACGCAGACTTTTCTTCTGGCCGCGATTGACGAGCGGATTGCGGTCAGTGTGCCCGTGTGTCAGGTCTCGGCGCATTTTTTTGGGGGCTGTGTTTGTGAGAGCGGGATGCCGATTCATGCGAGCGGGCAGCATCGAACCAACAACGTCGAGATTGCCGCGATGGCAGCTCCTCGTCCGCAGTTGCTGATATCAAATGGGAATGATTGGACGGTCCACACTCCTCAGGTGGAATTTCCACATGTGAAGTTTGTTTACGATCTTTATGGAGTCGGCGGGCTGGTGGCAAACGCGCATTTTAGGGATGAGCAGCACGACTATGGGAGATCCAAGCGGATGGCGATGTATCCC
>JALQTQ010000279.1 GCA_023263995.1 Akkermansiaceae bacterium
GGCGAAGCTCAACGCCCTTCTCGGGTCCATCAAGGGCAACCCGTTTTATCAAAACAAACTGGGGGGCTTGACCTCGGTCTCATCGCTCGAAGAATTCACCGAGAAGGTGCCCTTCACCACCAAGGTGGAATTGGCGCAGGACCAGAAGGATCATTCACCCTACGGGACCAATCTGACCTATCCGCTGGAGCGTTACTGTCGCTTCCACCAAACCAGTGGAACGAGCGGTCAGTCGATGATCTGGCTTGATGACCGGGAAGGATGGGAGTGGCTTCGCGGGAACTGGGAGTGGGTATGGCAGAAGGCAGGAGTGGCGGCGGGAAAGGTCGCGATTTTCCCGTTTTCCTTCGGGCCCTTCCTCGGGTTCTGGGCGGGCTTCGAGTCGGCGGTGGCTCTGGGAATCCGGGCCATCCCGGCGGGCGGTCTGACCAGCGAGTCACGGGTGGCCTTGATGGAACGCCTGCGTCCCGAGGTCCTGTGTTGCACTCCGACTTACGGATTGCATCTGGCCCGGGTGGCCGGCGAGGCTCGTCGCCTCGGCGTGGAAAAAATGATCGTGGCAGGCGAGCCGGGGGGAAGCCTGCCGCAAGTGCGGGCCCGGCTGGAGGAAGCCTGGGGGGCCGAAGTCATCGATCATCACGGCATGACCGAAGTGGGCCCGGTCACGGTGGGTGATCCCGACGATCCGGGGCGACTTTTGTTAAGGCATGAATCGTACTATTGTGAAGTGATCAATCGCGATGAACAGGGGTTAGGCGAGCTGGTTCTGACCACCTTGGGGCGATATGGCTCCCCGCTGTTGCGATATCGGACCGGAGATCTGGTGCGGACGGACGATGATTTCGCTCTTGTTGGTGGCATTCTCGGGCGGGCTGACGACATGGTGGTGGTGAGAGGAGTGAACCTCTACCCAGGGGCGCTCGAGGAGGTGGTGCGGTCGGTGCCGGGGATCACGGAATACGAGGCCGTGATTGATGAACGGGAGGCCATGACCGAGGTCCGGCTCCGGGCTGAGGGCAACGGCTTTGACCTGCTGGAAAGGCGTTTACGCGAGGTTTTCAGCCTGCGGATTCCGGTCGAGCGGGTGCCACCGGGGACCTTGGAGCGTTTTGAAATGAAGGCCCGTCGCTGGAAGCGGATGGGGTGAGGGGAAATGAGAGTGATTTTCCGATAGTCTGAGGGAATCGTTCGCGTAATGGGCGGACCATGATGATTGAACAAACCAAACGGATTCTGACCTTTTGCGGCGTCCTCGCCTTTTCGGGAGTGGCCTTCGCGGAGAAGGTGGCTCCGGAGGACAAGTCGGGCTACGACAAGAGCAAGGACCTCGGGGTGAAGCCGCCGGCCGGAGCCGACATTCCCTTTGACGGAACGATGAAGTCGGTGCAGGAGAATTTTCATATGTGGCCCCAGGTCGACATGCCCATCACTTGGAAGGTTGTGAAGAGTCCGACCGATGACTCCATGGTCCTGATGACCGATGGGGGCAAGAAGTGGGGGACCCACGATCTGGTGACCAAGAAGAAGTATCACGATTTCGAGGGGCACGTGGAGTTTGTCCTGATGGGAGCGCGGGGGGACGACAAGGCGGAAGGCTATGCCAACAGTGGAGTCTACATGCAGAATCGACACGAGCTCCAGATCGAATCACCCAAGGGCAAGGACATCGCCGATCCCTACAATTGGAAGATCGGACCGCACGGTATCGGGGCGGTCTGCATGGAGCACGTTCCCCAGGGAAATGCTTGGCGTCCGAATGGCGAATGGCATGCCTTCCACTTCATCTTCAAGGCCGCGAGCTGGGAGGGTGACAAGCTGAAGGAGCCGGCCCGCCTGACCCTGTGGTGGAACGGGCACAAGGTGCAGGACAACGTGCCCGTGAAGCATGCCAATGGTGGGGTGAAAAATGGCCCGACCGATGAGCCCTTGAAACTCCAGGAACACGGGCAGGATGTCCGTTTCCGCAATGTCTGGATCAAGGAGATCAAGTAAGTCTCCGTATTTTGTTTCCGAAACGATCATCAGCCTCTTTTCCTCCGGGAGAAGGGGTTTTTCTTTTGTCTTGTGGGCCGACCCGGGAGCTTGACGGGTCAGGGAGGAAAAGCGATGAACATCGGTCATGGCGGTTTCATGGGGATCTTCAATTTCTTGGCAGGCGGTTTGGGGCATGGCGACCCTGTGGGCAGGGATGGTGGGGCACCTGTCGGCTCAGACTGAGATCCTCGCGATCGAATTTGTGCAGGATGACCAGACGGGGTTTGACCTCTGGCCGGCTTCGTTCGATGGATCAATTTCGAGCGCGGACTTCGCCACCGATCCGGCCCTCACTTCGGGGCAGACCTCGGTGACGGTGACGGCCAGCACTAGCTTTGGGGTCCCGACGAACCGGGGCGGGGCGGTCGATGGATCCCCGGCCGGTTTTTCCTATCAGCATTTGTATGAGGATCTTCTGATTGCCCTTTCACCAACCGGATTTCTCACCCTGGAGGTGGGTGGCCTGCGATCGAATACCGGGTACCGATTCACCCTTTATGCCTGGGATCCGGGTGCCACCGATGGGTCCGAAAAGGAATGGTCGGTGACTCAGGGCGTGGGAGACCCCGCAGCGGCGTCGGTGAACTTTCGGGATCCGTTGGTGACCAATGACTCCTTTGCCCTCGTTTTTGAGATCGAGACCACCGCGGCGGGCAGTTTCCAGCTCACCAACACCGGGGGGCTGAGCCAGTCGGCGGTCAATGGATTCAAACTGGAGGCCCTTGAGGTGGTGGCGGGAGCACCGTCAATTGTCAGTCCGCCCTCGGCAGTTTGGGATGGGGGAGATGAGCTGGAGATCGTGCTGGAAGTGACCGGGGCCGAGCCCTTGTCCTACCAATGGTTCCTCGACGGCGTGGAAATTCCCGGAGCAACTTCGGCTTCCCTGGTGCTGGCGGCTGTGGCATGGAACCGGGACGGCGACTACACCGTGCGGGTGAGCAATTCCGAAGGCTTCGTGGTGTCCGATCCGGCTGAGATCAGCATTGAGATTCCGGAGTTCCCGACCCGCGAAGAATTGACCTACGAACCTGAAGGGCCTTCGTCACGTCGGACCGGGGTGGCCATTTCCGAAATCCTCTATCACCCGGCGCAGCGACTCGATGGCCGGGAGCTGGAATTCATCGAGCTCTTCAATTCACAACCGTGGGCTGAGGACGTGTCGGGGTGGCGGTTGAGTGGGGACATTGATTATCGCTTTCCGGAGGGAACGATGATCGAGGGTCTGGGCCGCTTGGTGGTGGCCCGGGAGCCGGGCGACGTGGAGAGTGAGTATGGCCTCGCCGGGGTGATGGGGCCGTGGGTGGGAAATCTCTCCAACCGGGGCGGTCGGATTCGGTTGCGGAAGCCGTCGGATGCCATCGTGCTGGAGGTCAACTATGACGATGCCGCGCCCTGGCCGGCGGCGGCGGACGGGACGGGGCATTCGTTGGTCCTCGCGAGACCGTCCCATGGCGAAGGAGACGTCCGGGCGTGGGAGGCGAGCGATGCCATCGGGGGGTCGCCGGGGGCGGCAGACCCGGTGCCGAGTGGCGGGCTTGATCACGTTTTTGTTTCGCGCGTTTTAAGCAATTCCGCCTTGCTGGCCGAGGACGAGGTTGAGTTGACCAACGCTGCGCCCTATGCCGTTGACCTTTCTGGATGCTTCTTGAGCGATGCCCGAGACGAACTGGATCGTTTCCGTATTCCGGATGGGACAACGGTGGCGGCCGGAGCCACCATCCGGTGGACTGAATCAATGCTGGGCTTTGCCTTCGGGGCCGATGGAGATGCGGTTTATCTGACCAGCCGCGGGCGGGATCGGGTTTTGGATGCGGTGGTCTTGCCGGCGGCTGCCGTCGGGGTGCCTTTCCGGCGGCTCCGCAGCGATGGTCCCTTGTTGCGGGAATCGTCGCCCGTGGTGGTGATCAACGAACTGATGTTTCATCCGCCGAGCGGGGATGACGATGACGAATGGGTCGAGCTTCACAATCGAGGTACCCTTGCGGTCGCCTTGGGTGGCTGGGCTCTGAGCGATGGGGTCGATTTTGTCTTCCCCGAGGGGACGACGATCGCGGCGGGTGGTTACCTCGTGGTGGCCCGCAACCGTGAGCGGGTGCTGGCCAATCATCCTGCGCTCGATCCTGCTCTTGTTCTGGGGAATTTCGGCGGAAGTCTCTCGGACCGGGGCGAGCGCGTGGCCCTCTCCCGGCCGGATGGGGTGTTTCTGGTGGTGGAAGACGAGGTGACCTATCGCGACCAGGATCAATCGCATCGTTTTTCGGACGGGCGGGGGGCGACCTTGGAGCGGCGGGATGCGGCAGCGGAAAGTTCGGCCTCTTCGAATTGGGCCGACAGTGACGAATCGGCGAAGTCGGAGTGGACCACGATTGAATTCGCGGGGACCTTGGCTCAT
>JALQTQ010000027.1 GCA_023263995.1 Akkermansiaceae bacterium
TTTGCCCCGGTCCGACCAACTCAATTCATCAATATCGGCTTGGCTCCGTTTCCTGGGACCACTTTAGTAGGTTGTGGTCATCGAATGGACGCCACTGCTAGGGAGGCGGTCTGGACAAGTGAGGGATTTGATGAGAGATTTTTCCCGGGATGATTCCTCTTTCGACCATGCGCTTCAGGCCTTTTGGGTTTCTCGTTTGGTCCTTCCTTTTACTCAGCCTTTTTGCCGGGGCAGGTTTTTTGAAAGCGGCTGATGAGGTGGCAAATGACCTCGGTCACCAGATTGAGCGATACATCAAATCATTGCGGGCGGATGGGAAGATCCGTCGAAGCGAGCGCACCGCTTGGGTAGTTTACGACCTCACCACGGAGACGAAGTTGGCGAGTATCAACGAGGATGCCCGTCTGCAGGCTGCAAGTATGATCAAGCCCTACCTTGCGCTCGCTTTCTTCCATCGAGTGAAGGCGGGTAAGCTGGTATACGGGGCCAAGAGTCGAAGGAATATGGAGTTGATGATTCAGAAGAGCGACAATGACTCGACCAATTGGGTGATGGCTCAGACTGGCGGCCCGGCGGCCACCGCCCGCTTACTCGAGGCCAACTATCCCGATCTTTGCCGTCGGATGCATCTGGTGGAATACATCCCGAAGGGCGGCCGGACTTATCGCAATCTTGGTTCGGCGGCTGACTATGCCCGATTTTTGATCCGCCTTTGGAAGAGGGATCTTCCTCATGCCGAGGAAATGTTGCGCTTGATGGCTCTCCCGGGAATCGACCGGCTTTACACGCGCGCTCGTCGGGTACCTGAGGGCACTCAAGTCTTCAATAAAACCGGGAGCACTGCGATGTGTTGCGGGGACATGGGGATCTTGGTGGCGGAGGGACCGGATGGCCGGGATTATCCTTATCTTCTGGTGGGCATCATCGAAAGTCGGGTGCGTAATGGGGCCACCTACACTCGCTGGATTTCCTCGCGGGCCAATGTCATTCGTGAGGTTTCCAATCTCACCTATCTCGCGATCAAGGAGCGGCACGATTTGTGACCACGTTTGTTCCCTTCAGCTGTGGGCCTCACTTGCGCAGACCCAGGGCTTTTTCAACATCGATTCGTCGAAGTTCTTCGCTGGTGAAGTTTTGGTAGGGGGCCTTGTTGTCGCGCTGGCTTTGCAAGATCGCGGCGTAGTTGTGTTGCCGGTAGGCTTCCTGAATGGCGGGGGCGACGGGGAGGGCGTCGTAAATCATTTCCTTTTCGCCGCTTGCGGTGGCCTTGGCGAATTTCTCAGGGTCGTTCTGGATGATGGACAATTTGGCGGCGTTGGTCTCCGCCAGATCGTTCAGGTAGTCAATTTTCTGGTGCCATTGCCCAAGGCTGCTTTCGTCGATCCAGTTTTTGAGACGGGCGAAGAAGGGGGTCTTGCTCGATTCATCGATTTGGCCTCCGATGTAGTGGGTGAGGCGTTCGAGTTCGGCGATTGTGCCTGCATATCGCACGCCGGTGAGCATGAAGTAGGCGAAGCCGAGGCCGAGGAGGAGACCGAAAGTCCCGCCGGGTAGACCGAAGCCAGCAGTGCGGGTCTGGCCTTCTTGGGAGCTTTTACCGGAGAGGAAGGCGAGGATCTTCCGGATCGTCACCACAGTGAGCACGAAGGCGGTGATCCCGAGGGTGGTGACCATCCAGGGTTCCGGGTAATCATCGATGACCCGGGAGGCGATGAGGTAGCCATTGTTGTAGGTCCAGAGTCCGGCGAGGGCTCCGAGGGCGAGCGCGATCAGGTTGAAAAAAAAGACGACAAAGCTCCGCAGGAAGCCAAGCAGGGTGAAGAGGGCAAGGATGCCCCCGACGAGTAGGCCGGGCGAGAGTTGGTCCATGAGGGGTCAGGCGATTTCCGCGAGGAGTTTGTTCATGGCATGGCCGTATTCCACGTAGGAATCGTAGCACTGCTGCCAGTCGGGCTCTTCGCCGTCGGTGGCATGGAAGACGGTGGCGACGTGCGGTTCGATAGCGAGGCCACCGTCGTAGCCGTCGGCTTTCAGCTCGGCGAGGATTTCCCGGACCTTGGCCTGGCCCTCGCCGGGCAGGGTGTATTTTTCCGGTTCGGTCTCACCTGCGGGTGGGTTGGTGCAGTCCTTGATGTGGACGTGCACGACGTGTTCCTTGACCTTCTGGTAGAACTCGAGCGGGTCCTGCCAGGGAAAGGGTGCGGGCTTGGAGCGGTCGAGCTGGAAGACCGGGTTGGCGGTGTCGAAGACGAGCTTGAGGCCGGGGACTTCCTCGATGAGGCGCAGGGTGTGATCGGGGGAAAAGCCGCCCCAGTTCATGCAGTTCTCGTGGATGGCCTGGAGTCCGGCGTCGGCAAAGCGGGCGTGGATTTCGCGCAGGCGGCGGAAGCGTTCCTCCTCGTGTTGGTCCGAGCCCCAAGGTTCCTGGGCGTAGGACATGACGCGGATGAGCTTGGTGCCGAGGCGCTGCATGCGCGGGATGGCCCGGCTGATTTCATCGAGGGTGATCTGGAAGTCCGAGGTGATCTTCTTGCCCCAGTTCCCGATGAGGGAGCCGAACTCGGGAATGGTGATGCCGGCCTCGTCGAGTTGGTTGGCCACCTTGTCGAATTCCTCCTCGGGCAGCTCGTGCAGGTTGGCCCCGTTCACCCCGCGGGCCGAGATGCGGGTCCACCCGATTTCCTTCGTGGCTTTGATCTGGGTTGCGAGGTCCTGGGCGGCTTCGTCGGCAAATCCGGTCAAATACATGCGCTGGAGATAACCCCGGACGGGGAAATGGAAAACCCTTAAAACGAGGGGATGAGATTTGAGATTTGAGCACGAACTTTGGGCGGAGTTGAGCGTTTCTTGCTTTAGAACCGATACGTTACATTCAGCCGCACCTGGCGGGGTTCCATTGGCTGGAAATGGACATCTTCGACGCCGGCAGCTTCGCCGGGGAGGCGGCTTTCGTAGAAATATTCGATGTCGCGGTCGCCTTGGTCGAAGAGATTGAGGCAGTCGAGCGAGACTTCCCAGTCGTGGCGGCGGTATCCCACCCGGGCGTTGACGATGAAACTGTCGAGCGACTCGACGGAGCCGCTTTCGTTGAGTGGGCGGGCCGAGAAGTAGCGGCCGCGGAGAGCCCCGAACCATCCGTGCTCCCGTCCGATGGTGATGCCGGTGGAGAGGGTGTGTTCGATCGCGTTGGGGATGCGGTCGAGGGACGAGGGCACCCCGACGAAGCGGGCGTCGGTCCAGGCGTATTCAGCATCGAAGGTGAACCAGTCGTTGGGGCGCCAGTAGAGGGCCGCTTCGACCCCCCAGCGTTCCGAGGCATCGCCGGCTTCGGAGGTGCCGGCGTCTCCCACGTAGACCAGTTCGCTGTCGCTTTCGAGATACCACAGGCTGAGGGTGGCGGTGAGTCCGGTCAGGGCGGTGGTGCGCAGGCCGACTTCGGCACTCCGCGTGCGCACGAGGGGATCGACGGAATCGAGCGGGGTGACGCCGTCGGTGGGATCGATGGCGATGGTGGTGCCGCGGGCGTCGTTGCTGTGGAAGCCATGTCCGGCGTTCAGGTAAATCTCGGTCCTGTTCCAGGGGCCGAAGGCGAGGTTGAGCTTGGGACTCAGGATGGCGTCGGTTTCACGGCCCGAGTTGGCGTCGAGATCACTGCGGACGTCGAAGTGGAACAGGTCGCCCCGCAGCCCGATCCCGGCACGGAACCAGGAGTTGAATCTGGTTTCGTGGTCAATGAAGAGGCTGTAGCTGCCGACGTAAACGTCGTCTTGCCGGATGGTGTCGAAGCGGTTCCGCTCCTGCGTGAGGTGGAGCCCGATGTCATCGATCCAGTCGTTGCGGGTCTGGAAGCCGAAGGTGGTGTGGCTGGGGCGACCGTTGAGGTCGTAATCGAGCCGGTGGGTCAGGTCGAAGCCGGCGAAGACGCGGGATTCACTTTGCTCGAACTGGTCGCCGCGCACCGGATCGTTCAGGAAGTAGGTGAAGTTGGAAAAGAGCTCGAGGTCGTAGTAGCCCGCCCAGGCATTGAGGCGGGTGGTGGCCCGGCCGTCCTTGCGCTGCATTTGGGTCGAGAGACTGTGGCGGCTGCTGTCGCCTCCGGTGGTGGGGTCGACCGCGCCGAAGCGATCCACGAGGCCTGAGGAAATGGCCCGGGCCGGTTTCTGATCGGACGAATTCCAGTCGCCCCGATGGGCCAGGGCGGTGACATTCCAGAAGTTGTCTTCGTCGCCTTCGTGGTATCGGGCGAAGAAGTTGGAGCGATGGTAGTTGTTGCCGCGATCCCACGGGCCGTCCTCGTGAGTGAATTCGAGTCCGAAGGACAAGTGGCCGCGTCCCACCGCCCACGAGTCGGCGAGGAGGAGGCGCGTGTAGTCGTAGGAGCCGTAGGTCAGGGAGAGGAGTCCTTCCGGCAGGACGTTGAAGAGGCGGTATTCCGCGCCCCCGGCATTGGCGAGGTCACCGTAGCTCGTGTTGATCGGGCCCTTGAAGTAATCGAGGCGCTCCACGAACTCGGGCACGATGAAATTGAGATCGGCGTATCCCTGGCCGTGGCTGTGGGTGCGGTAGTTGGCGGGCATGCCGTCGAGCCCGACGTGGAAGTCGGTGCCGTGGTCGAGGTTGAAGCCACGAACGAAATACTGGTTGGCCTTGCCTCCGCCGGAGTGCTGGGTGGCGATGAAGCCCGGGATGACCTCGAGGAGTTCGCCCCGGCGGAGGACGGGTCGTTGGCTCAGTTCTTCGTTGTTGGCTTGCCCGGTGGAGGCGGAGGGTGCCTCACCGAGGGTGTCCTCAGCCTTCCCGGTGATCACGGTGTCGGGTAGGCCTGCGAGGTTGTCGAGGGCTTCCTGCCCTTCGACGATGAAGGGGGATAGCAGCTGGAGGGCAGGAAGGAACGAGCGAAAGGTCATCGACTAGTGAAACGACCCGGAGTGCTTCTCCCCACGGAAAACAATTAAAATTTTGGAAGTGGGCCCGGCCAGACCTTGCGAAGCTTCTCGCGGGCCCGGTAGAGGCGGCCTTCGATGGCCCTCGGGCTGGTGTCGAGGACCTCGGCGCACTCCGAATGACTCAGGTTCTCGACGCAACTGAGGATGAGGATTTCGCGGTCCCGCCTCGGCAGCTTCCGCAGGGCCTGGTCGAGTTCGCGCAGCGAGTCCTGCCAGTCGAGCCGGCGGTCGGGCGCGTCTTGCGGGGAGGTCGGCGGGAGTTCCTTTCCGGTCAGGTGGGAAGTGAGAGCCTTGAGTTTCGACGACGCCCGCTTCCAGAAGTCGTGGCTGCGGTTGAAGGCGATGCGGTAGAGCCAGGTCGAAAAGCGGGCCTCCGGGCGGAATTCCGGCAGGGCTTGGTAGGCGCGCACGAAGACGTCCTGGCAGGCTTCCGCGGCATCCTCGGGCGAGCCCAGCAGCCGCAGGCAGAGCGAGTAAACCCGGTCCTGGTGTGCTTCGAGGAGTTTGCCGAAGGCTTGGTGACACCCCTGCTGGGCCGAGCGGATCCATTGCTCCTCGAGGGCGCGGTCGAGCCGGAAGAGTTCGGCCCGGAAGGTCCGGGCACCTTCCGCACTGCGCCGTGGCAGTTCCTGATGAAATGGCAGCTCAGTCTCCATGGTCGTGGTCGATACCCTGGTGAATCCACTGGCGGTATTGCTCCTGCTGCCCGGGGGTGAGGAGGGCCCGCTTTTCCAAAAGGTGGGCCATGATGAGCTCCTGCAGCTCACCTTGCAGGCGATGCCGTCTCGTGATGAGGGGGCGAAGGTCTTCGGGGCCCATCTCGGGCTCGCCGAGGGCATGGGCCAAGTCGCCTGAAATGGTGGCCAGTTCCTTTTGCAGGCGGGCCCGTTCCTTTTCAAAATGTGCCTCGGCCGACGCCAGCTCAGCCTTCTGCTCGGTGGTCAGTTCGAGCTGGGCGTGGAGCCATTGATGAAAATCCCGCTGTCCCGGCTGGGCGGGCTTGGCCTGTTCTCCGGGCGAGGCTCCAGCTTGCGGATAGCATTGCCGCGTCAGCCAGGCGGTGAGCCCGGCCGAGATCGCGGCACTCAGGATGACCAGCAGGATGAGGCGCGGGCGGGTCATGGGGAGTCGAGGAAGGCGGTCGACGGAAAGAGATCGTCCTGGGCCTCTCCGAAAACCGGGGGCGGGTCGACCGAACGAGCGGGTGGGGGAGACTCCGGGAGAATGAGCAAGAAGGTCGCGACGGCAGTCAATGCGACCGATGACCCAATGCAGGCCGCCACTGCTCCCGGCAGGATCCCGGGAGCACGCGGGAGCCGGGACCGCACCATGCCTGCCAGGCGGGCCGGAGCACTCTGCCGTGTCCTTCTCCGAAACTCCGCCCAGAGGTCGTCACCCGATTTCCAACCATTCCCCGTCACAAATCCATCCCTACGAAGATCAGGGAACGATGGCGATCACTTTCCACCACCCGGTCGGCCCGAAATCAATGCCCCACCGCTTTTTCGGGCGAATGCGACTTTTCGATTGCTATTGCGACTGAGTCTCATTAACATCATTCTATCAAGACTTCGCTTATCCATCGTCAATCGGGACGGCTTGATTTTGAGATCTGGCATTGCGTGGACCCCTCCGGAGCCGCAGGTGGCTGGGCTGATGTGGTGAAGACGGGGTGTTTGCACTTGGTGTTGAATGGCGGGGGCGAGGGCTTGGTGATGGCATCGGGAACCCGGCTCACCTTGTTGCCGCGGACCACGGCGTTGTTCTCCACGCCGGCCGGTCCTGGGATGATGTCGGCCACCCGCTTTGCCTGTCCGGGCGGGCATGATTTTTTGGTGCTGGTGGTGCCGGTGGAATCGGTCGAGTCGGTTTTCGGTCCGGTGGGGCCGTTGATGCGACGTGACCTCGGGATCTTGCGTCGATGGAGCGAGCGGGACGAGGAGGCGGTGCGGGATTTGTGTCGGCCTCCGGTGCAACCGGCCGCCGAGAAGGCTTGGTTTCTGGCCAAGGTGCTCGAGGTGTTGGCCCTTCATCTTTTTCGCCGCCCTCAGGAAGAACCCCGTTTCTTTTGCACCATGGTCAAGTCGAATGCCCATCGCTATGTGCGCGAGGCCCTGACCTTGCTTGAGGGGCGTCTCGAACAGCCGCTCGACCTGGTTCGTCTCGCCCAAGATGTGGGATGTGCGCCTCCCTATCTCAGTCGCCTGGTGAAACAGGAGACCGGCAAGACTCTGCTGCTGCATCTCCGGGCCCTGCGGGTGGAAAAGGCCGCCGAGATGTTATCGGGCAGCGATCTCAACGTCACCGAGGTGGCCTTGGAGGTCGGCTACCAGTCGCTTTCTCACTTCTCCAAAGCTTTCGCGCAGGAGAAGGGCATGACTCCGTCGCAATTCCTCAAGCGGCAAAAGGGAGTCAAGGTGGCATGACGTGCAAGGCCTGCCCCGGCCGGCACCCGGAAGTTCGGGCAGCGGGAGACCTTTCAGATCACGGGTCAAGGGAGCGCAAGGATCGGGTAACCGGACGCGAGTGATGGCGGGAGATTTGGCTTATTTTCCCAATGCCTCAACTCATGAAGATTCTTCTTTTTTCCCTGACCGTGGTGGCCCTTCCGCTGGCTGCCTTCGCTGATTCCCAAACCTTCGCCCGCGACCGTGCCGCCATCCTGGCGATGGCCGGAGCTTTCGAGGTCGAATTCAACTTCACCGAAACGGTGGCCCTTGCCGCGGGATACGAGCTCAAGAAGCCGTATCAGTCCACGGCCCGGGAGCTGGTCAAGGTGGCCGAGGACACCGGGGAAAACATCACCCTGCAGCACCTCCTGGTGGTGGACGGGGAGGGCGGGCCCGAGGTCATCAAGCACTGGGCCCAGATCTGGAAGTACGAAGATAATCGCAGCTTGACTTTCGAAGGAGGGACCAGCTGGCTGCCGATCACCCACTCGATGGAGGAGACCGAGGGAACGTGGACCCAGTTCGTCACCCAGACCGACGACAGCCCCCGCTACAAGGCGCAGGGAAGATGGACCCACCAGGGCGGCACCTCGATCTGGACCTCGAAGCGCACCACCCGCCCGTTGCCCCGTCGCGACTCTTCCAAGCGAAGGGACTACGACCTTCTCGTGGTGGTCAACCAGCACATCATCACCCCGCACGGTTGGGTTCACCAGCAGGACAACCGCAAGCTGGTGTCCCGTGAAGGGAAGCGCCAGTTCCTGTGTGTCGAAGCTGGCCTCAATCACTACCGTCGGATCACCGACGAGACCGGAAAGGAGGGCTTCACCCTCGCCGAGAAGCAGTGGGAGAAAACCCGGGACTTCTGGAAGGTGGTGCGCGACAGGTGGGAGGCGGTGGTTTCGGAATCCGAGAAGCCGATTCGCTACGCCCACCGCATCGGGGCCAACCGGCTGATGTCCGAGATCAACGTGCTCGCCCGTCAGGCCGGGAAGGGTGAGGCGGTGGATCCCGCCCGGGCGATCGAGGTGGTCGAAAAATACCTGCGCTGAGTTCGGACTCCCGATCCCCTTTGTGATGTTGTGATGCGTTGGACCAGGTTCGCTACCCTGCTGGTTCTCGGCGGGCTGCCTCGGGTTTTCGCCGAGCTGCAGGAGCTTGATACGGTCGAGGTCACCGCGCTCGGATTCAAGGACCCCGAGGTTCGGGCCAGCACCAGCCGGATCGAGGCGGTCGACCTGCTCAAGCGCGGGGCGGTGACCCTGCCCGACGCCCTGCAACGCGAACCCGGAGTTTCGGTTCCGCTTGATGTCGCGGGCATTGATCCCCTTGTTCCCTACCTCGAAGGGGGAAGCGCGGGCATCAACGTGCGGGGACTCCAGGGCAACCGGGTGCGGATTTCAGTCGATGGCATTCCCCAGCCTGATGACTTCGTGGCCCGTTCCTTCGAGGGGGCCGGCGGGCCGGGACGGATCTACTTCGACCCTGCTGTCTTTTCTTCGATGGACCTGCAGCGTTCGGCGGCCCCGGGCAGCGGGACCCTCGCCGGGGCGGTGGCGGGCCGGACTGAGAGCCCCTTCACCCTGCTGGGGGAAACGATCACGGGGACGGCCCTAAATTCCACCACCACTTGGTCGGCGAACAATCGGAGCTTGAATCAACGCTTGGCGGGGGCGTGGGGGAACGGGTCGTTGGCCACCAGCCTGATCTACAGTCACCGCACCGGGCAGGAGCTGGCGAACAACAGCGAGATCCCGGCCAATCCGGCCGAGTTCGATAGCCATGCGGCGGTTTGGAAGTCGGTCATCCGGAAAGGCGGGTGGACCCTCGAGCCGACCATCGACTACTTCGAAAGCTCGGCCTTCACCAACCTCGACAGCATCGAGATCAAATCACTGGTAGGGCGGACCGAAAATGCCACCAGCGATTCCCTCCGGCGGCGTTTCCGGGCCAGCCTCGGATTCGAATACGAACCGGAGGCCGGGAACTGGTTTTTGGACCGCTATGAGGGCATGGTTTACTTCCAGTCTGCGAGTTCCGACAATCTCAACCGGCAGGACGTGGTGGCCCTCACCGGCGACCGGCCAGGTCGGGTCAATGATCTCTCGTACTTGACCGACCGGGTCGGTCTGAACCTCGGGGCCTTCAAGGATATCGGAAGGCACTCCCTGAGCTATCAATACCAGGGGGCCCGCAGCGACATTTCGGGCTCGCTCGACCGCATCGATAATAGTGGGCCGGCGAGCAGCCTCCCCAATCTGGCGCCCTCGGTGGTGTGGGAGCATTCCTTGTCGCTGGTCGACGAGATCTCCTTGGGAGAGCGCTGGACTTTCACCCCTTCGCTTCGCCTGCAGTCGTACGAGGTCAATCCCACCAACACGGCGGACTTCCTCGCCCAGACCGCGCTGCCGGTCTTTGATGAATTCGGGCGCCTGACCGGCCGACGCACCGTGCGGGCGGTCGACTACGAGAACTTCTTTGCCTCGCCTGCCCTGCAGGTGGAATACCGGGCGAGCGATGAACTGACCGTGTTCGGAAGCTACACCCGTGGGTTTCGCAATCCCACCGCCGAGGAGTTGGCCGGGGTCTTCGTGCATCCCGACAGCGTGTCGATCCTGCTCCCCAACCCCCACCTTGAGGCCGAGAATTCCCACGCCTTCGAACTCGGGCTGCGGCACGAAACGGCGGCATGGGATTCGACCGCGACCCTTTACTACAACCGCTACGGCGGTTTCCTCGAGAACAACGTGCCGACCGGCGAGATCCTGGACGGCCTCAATGTCCTGACCACCCGGAACACGAGCCGGGCCGAGGTCTATGGATTGGAACTCAAGAGCGAGTGGACCGGGTATGCCTTCCGGGCCGGAGGGACCTTTGCGTGGTCGCAGGGGGAAAGCGACGACGGGCCGCTGAACACCGTCGAGCCGTGGAAAGCCGTGGCGTGGGTGGGATACGACGACCCGGACGAAAAGTGGGGAGTGGAACTGGCGGGCACCTATGTGGCACCGAAGCGGGCCTCCGAGATCACGGGTGACCTGCCGGCGACCGATGACTTCTTCCTCCTCGATGTCGTGGGATACTATCGCTTCAATGATCGCATGGTCCTGCGCGGGGGATTGCGCAACCTGCTCGATGAGGAATACGTCCTCTGGGCCCGCGCGAACCGGGGCGGCGGGCATGCCGGAGGGGTGACCACCGGGCTCGACACCCAGCCGGGGCTCAACGGCTTTCTGGCCTTTGAAGTCTCCTTCTAGTGGGGACGAACGGAAGCAATCCGGCGTTATCGAAAGGCAAAGGGACGGCAGACCGGAGACCGCGGGACAGGCTAAGATTCTCTCATGAGAATTCCCTTTTTCCTGGGCCTGTCAGCCCTACCGTTGTGTGGTCAGTTGCTCGTTCCCGAGACTCGGGGCGAGGAGGGAAGCTCCTTTGCCAAGTGGGACCGCTTCACCGAAGCCAGTTTCTTGCCCAACCCACCCGATGTCGTCTTCGACGAGGACGCCTCCATCACCTCGACCACCGGGAGCGCCTTCATCACCTCGTCGGGGAACCTCTACAGCTTCCAGGCTCCCATTGCCCTGCAGTTGGACGACTCCACCGATCTGCAGGTGCGCAGTCTTTTTCTGCAGTTGGTCACCCTGGGGTCGGGAGTTGACCTCGAGGGGGCCCGCCTGGTGTATGAAGACCACGAGGGAGTGACCCGCTCGGTGGCGGCCACCCGGACCTTTGTAGCCAGCGAGGAAGAGCTGACCGGCGAGCGGGGAGGCATCGGGACCACCTACGGACTTCAGTGGGACCTTCGGGAAATGCCCCTGAGCGGCCGCTACGCCCTCCTTTTCCAGGCGCGCTCGACTTCCCTGAGCATCGACCAAGTCTCGCTCGATCTCGCCGAACGTTTCGAACTCATCACCAAGCCCCGGCCCCTGTCGGTGCGGGTCGAGGGTGATGAGGTGACGGTTTCCTGGCTGGGAAGGCGGCAATTGCAGTCGAGTGAATCCCCCGGCTCGGGATGGATGACGGTCCCCGGTTCGGAGTCGGTGAGCGAGATGACCTTCCCGGTCGGTCCGCGGGCCCGGTTCTTCCGCGTGGTCAGTCCGGAGGTGGTCGGGCCTTAGGAGGCCGAGAAAATCGACCTTGAAAAACCCCGAGGGCTGCTTTCCTCCGGGGTGTTTCGTATTTGGGAGTTGCCCTGAACGGTCAGGCCCGCTTGCGGCGGAGGAGACCCAGTCCCGCCAGCGATAGGAAGAGGGCCGACGATGGCTCGGGCACCGGAACGGCGGTGAACCGGTCTCCTTGATCGAGCCGGGCACCCCAGATCGTCGAGCTGGTGCCATCGGTGGTGAAAGCGATTTCGAAGGCCGTGATCGGGCCGACTCCGCGGAGGTCCCATTGGTAGGCCAAAGACCCGACCTCGATGGGGGCGGCGAAGCCGGGACGGGGGCCGGTGCCGGTCACGCCGGATGCAAAGAGGGGAATCACTTCGCCCCCGTTGATGGTGAGGGTCGGGTCGCCGGCCAGGAAGTCGCCCGAGCCCTGTCCGATGTCGAGTTGCACGATGACGGTTTCAAGGTCGGTGACCGGACTGGTGTCGGTGATGACAAAGCTGCCACCGGTGGCAAAGCCGGTGTAGATATTGGCCGAGGCCGGGTAGCCGCCCCCGGCTGATTTGTTGAAGGTGGCGTCGCCTGATCCGGGCATGTGCGAGATGATCGCTTCGGGCCACGGCGAGGTCACGGTGCCAATGGTGGGAAAGGCCGGGCTGGCCCCGGCGACTTGCGGATTAGTCGCGGTGAGATCGTCCCAGCCGTCGAAGTCGCTGTTGCCCGGGAGGACATGGGTGATGAAGGCAGCGGGCGCGGTTCCAGTCAGAAGCAGGGAGAAAGCGGCGAAGGAGGAGGGAGAAGTAGGATTCAGTTTCATGGTTGGGTTTCGAGGGAGACGTTGGCGGGGCTAGGCCTTCCCTGCTGCCGGTTGATTGCCTTTCGATGATGCCTCCTTGATTATCCTGGCCCCGTTTCTCGCTCGAAATAGGTTGATTCAATCCCGTCACGACCGAGCCTTCCAATCATGAGAGCGGATCTTTGGTCGACTTGACTGGGCAGGATGTTTGGGGAAAGGAACCTGTGTGGTGGGCGTTCGTGACCTCTTCGGAAGAAGACCCATAAGAAAGAACTGGCATTGCCTCCCATCAGCGGCACCTTGATTTCGATGAATGATGATGAAGTGCAATGTCCGTCCTGTGGTGAGTGGTTCGCCATCTCGCCGGTGGCACCGGAGGATTACGGGAGCCAGCTGGATTACGATTGCGAGGTGTGTTGACGGCCCATGACGCTCATGGTCGATGAGCAGGGCGAAGTCAGTGCGATGGCCCCCTGGTAGGATGGGAGAGTTGCTTTCGGTCGTGTTTCCGGTGGGCCCCGGCGTGCCCCGGGCCGGCCGGGCTCTCGATGATCTCCTCGCACAAACCTACGGTGACCTCGAGATCATCTCGGTTTTGAACGGATGCCCCGAGGAGGTGCGCGAGGACTTTCTGGGACGACGGGAGAGCCGCCTGCGCGTCCTCGATCTCGGGGGCGAGGGACGTTTGCTCGATGCTCTGGAGTGGGCAGTCAACGAGAGTCGTGGGAGGTGGTTGGGGCGGATGGACAGCGACGATCGCTGTGCGCCGGAACGGTTCGAGCGTCAGGTGTCGATGCTGGAGGATGGCGAGGTCGACGTGGTGAGCTGCGGGATTTCGCTTTGCGGAGCCCTCGGGGACGGGATGCAGCGATATGTCGATTGGGTCAACAGGCTCGACACCCCGGAGAAGGTGGCGCGCGAGCGTTTTGTCGAGAGCCCCGTGGTGCAACCGACGGTGGTGATGGCGAAGTCCCTCTTTCAGAGGGCCGGGGGGTATCTTCGGAACGGCCATGCCGAGGACTACGACCTCTGGCTGCGCTTGCTGGGCCGGGGCGTCCGTTTCGGGAAGGTGCCTGAGCTCCTCTACCACTGGCACGATCGGAAGGAGCGTCTGACGCGAAGCGATCCGCGTTTTGGTCAGAAGAGGATGCTGGCCTTGAAGGCCCGGGCCTTGTCGGAACTGCCGAGGGTGCGGGAACGCGGGGTGGTCCTTGCGGGGGCGGGGCCAATCGGGCGGGTTCTTGGGCGCGAACTCAAAAGGAACGGCATTAGCCTGCATGGATACTTTGAAGTGAATCCGAAACGGATCGGAAGGGAATGTCAGGGTGCGCCCATTGCGGGGCCGGATGGCCTCGGAAAGCGTTGGCGGAAAGCCGTCCTGCTGGGAGCGGTCGGAGTGGGCGACGGACGGGATCGGGTGCGCACGCTTGCAGCTGGAGAAGGCTATCAAGAGGGTCTGGATTTCTGGAGTTGTTGCTGAGAAGTCGGCAATCGGGCAGGGTCATCCAGCTAGGGAAAAGTTTGACATAAGACTGGTACTTTTCTGAACACCTGAAATGCTGGCTGGATGCCCAGAAATCCAGCAAAAATCGACTATTCAGGTGGCTTCCCGGCAGGCTTTGATCACTTCATGGTGATCGAAGATCCACGCACCGGCGGAAACAAACGCCATCACTTTGGCGAGATGATTTTCATCGCAGTCAGCGCAATGGTTTGCGGGGTGCAGTCCTTCTCCGGGATGATTGAGTTCGCCCACATTCATCGCAAATGGCTCGAGAAATGGATCAAGCTGCCAAACGGAATTCCAGTCCAGCAGACCATGATCAACCTCTTCAGCCTCATTGATCCGGTCCAGTTCAGCCAATGCATCATTGCTCACCTGAGAGACCTTCATCCCGAACTGAGCAAGCAGCTCATCGCCGTTGATGGCAAAACCATTCGCGGCAGCGGCAAAACCACCCCGGAACAACAACACTGTCTGAGCGCCTATGCTGCCGAGACAGGTCTCACCCTTGGGGTGGAGTTCGTGCAGGAAAAGAGCAACGAGATCCCGGCCATTCCGAAGCTTCTCGATCAACTCCAGATCGAAGGCCACCTCATCTCGGTTGATGCCATGGGAACTCAAACTGAAGTCGCCGTCAAAATTCGCAAGAAAGCTGCCGACTACCTGATGGCCGTGAAGCGCAATCAAAGCAGCCTGCACAATGAGATCGTGGATCAATTCCACTACGCGACGACTCAGTCGGTGAAGATCAAGGGGACCTCGTGGGACCTCCATGAGCAAGTCGAAAAGTCCAACGGACGAGTGACCCGGCGTCGTATCGCGGTGACCCAGCAACTGGACTGGATGATCCCCTCGATCAGGAAACGTTGGAAGGACCTGGCGAGTCTCATCATGATCGAGACTGAAATCTACGACGTGATCAAAAAGAGGACCACGACTCAAAAGCGCCTCTACATCAGCAGCAAGCGGGCGGGCGCTGAGCAGTTTGCCTGCTGGATTCGACAGCATTGGGCCATTGAGAACGGCTGTCACTGGGTCCTGGACACCCTCTATCGAGAAGATCTCTCCCAGGTGCGCATGACCAACGCGGTGAGGAACTTCGCGATCCTCCGTCGGATGGCTCACAATCTTCTCAAAGCAGATGAGAGCATCAAGAAATCACTCCCAATGAAACAGATGAGAGCCATGGCCGATGAGCGCTACCGCAACAAACTCCTCTCCCTAGCTGGATGACCCTGGGTCACCGCCCCCAAACACCCCTGAAAAACCGGAATCCGCTCCGAAGACGACCAGCGGAGAAGGCCTCTTCGCCTTTCCCCGCTTTGACATCTCGGGATTCCGCCCTAAGTTCCCGACGCTTTGAGTCACCTTTCCTTCACTTCACCGGCTCCGGGATACTGGGCTGGACAAAACGTCTTGGCGAGCGATTGGAATTCCACCAAGTGGCAACTCAAGAATCGAGTTTCTTCCCTCGCGGACATCGAGAGGCACCTCACCCTCAGCGATGAGGAACGGGCCGGCATTCTCCTCACCGGGACCAAGCTGGCCACCGCGATCACGCCCCACTACTTCAACCTGATTCACCCCACCGATCCGGATTGCCCCATCCGTCGCCAGGTCATTCCCCGCATTGAGGAAACCCATACCGACCCCTCGGAAATGGCAGATCCTTGCGGAGAAGATGCCCACATGCCCGTGCCCGGGTTGGTGCACCGTTACCCCGACCGCGTGCTTTTTCTCGTGACCGACCGCTGCGCTTCCTACTGCCGGTATTGCACCCGCTCACGCGTCGTTTCGGGGGTATCCGATCAGAAGCTGGAAACGCAATGGGACATGGCCATCGACTACCTCAAGCGCACCCCGCAGGTGCGGGATGTCCTGCTTTCGGGAGGAGATCCCCTTCTTTTCTCCGATGCCAAGCTGGAGAAGCTACTGGCCCGCCTGCACGCTATCCCGCACATCCAGTTCCTGCGCATCGGCTCGCGTATCCCCATTTTCCTGCCCCAGCGGATCACGCCCGAGCTTTGCGAGATGCTCCGGAATTTCCATCCGCTCTTTGTGTCGATTCACTGCAACCATCCGGCCGAACTCACCAGCGAAGTGCGCGATGCTCTCGGCCGCCTCGCCGATGCTGGCGTGGTGATGGGCAACCAGTCCGTCCTCCTCGACAAAGTCAACGAT
Source organism: Akkermansiaceae bacterium (assembly GCA_023263995.1). Lineage (GTDB taxonomy): Bacteria > Verrucomicrobiota > Verrucomicrobiia > Verrucomicrobiales > Akkermansiaceae > SW10. Next base: position 15,981 of record JALQTQ010000027.1, read on the forward strand.
TCGGTAGAGACACAAAAAGAACTGGTGCAGAAACTCCTGATGTGCCGGGTTCGGCCCTATTACCTTTACCAAGGCGACCTCATCCAAGGGACAAGTCACCTCCGTACCAAGATCGCCAAAGGGATCGAGATCATCGAAGGGCTTCGCGGGCACACCTCAGGCTACGCCATCCCCCAGTATGTCGTCGATGGCCCGGGCGGTGGCGGGAAAATCCCGCTCAACCCGCAGTATATCGTGGAATCAACCGACGAGCGCACAGTGCTGCGTAACTACGAAGGTAGGGAATTCGTTTATCCCGAAGCGCAGGTCACCCCTGTCCTGGACTAAGCGAAGGGGCTGTCTCCGAACGAGCTGCCCTCTGCCCCGGTGAACGCTCTGGAGAACGTCAATCTATGATTGTTCCGGTTTCGCACTCAGATTTCAAATCTCAACCTTCCGCCGCGTCACTCCATGATGCAAAACGGCCCTCCGAGGAAGGCCGTGGAAAATCAGTTGCCGAGGACGATAGCACCCCCCGCCTCACTTCTTCTTGGGGGGATACTTCAGGAAAACCTGATACTTGGCTGGAACCTTCTCGCCCGAGCCCAGAACCTTGTCCCAGAGCTTCAGAAGGGCGGTCGCTTCCTTGATGAGTTCAGCCCCGTTCGACTCATCGCTGTAGTCCTCGGTCGGGTAGAGCTCCATCGCCGTTTTGACATCCTCATGAGCAAGAATGATGCGGAGGCAGTTCAGGGCGGACTTACGGGTGATTTCCTCGGAGGCCGAGAAGTCGGCTACGAAGGCCCCGTTGTAGGAATTGAGAGCCTTGACTGGCTTTCCAATACCTTCACGGGCCAGACCTTGGACGTAGCAAAGCTGCGCTCGCAAGCTGCCCGGCATCTTGCGGTCACGCCACTTCGGATCATCGCAAATGGCATCGAGACGTTCCCAGCTCTTGGTTCGCACCGCGTCCCAGAAGACCTGGTAGATCTCATACTGCAACTTCTGATTTTCGTGCAGGAGAGTCTGTGGATCGTACTTTTCGACCAACCCCATCAGGGTCTCGAGGTCCTCGAGGTGGCGGTAACACTCCAGCTCGTAAAAGCTGGCAAGCGTCGCGGGATTGGCCGGGACCTCCTTGAATTTGTCGTAGTCTGCGGCGCACTGCTTGAACTTCTCGGCCGCGTCCTTGTAGTTGCGGCTCTTGTAAAGATCGAGAGCCTCAATGAACTCAGGTGGGTGGATAAAGTAAACGGTACAACTTGCCAGACGCTGGCGACGGATCAGCGTCGAACGATCGTTCTCCCGCCAGAGGAATTCCGTCTGATTGGCGTCGATCATGAAACCACTGAAACTTTCATCCCCCGTGACGATAAGAATGCGGGGCTGTTTCCCTTCTTGCCCGAAGACGGACGTGAAGGTGGCAATCAGAGCGAGGGTTGAAACGAGAATGGCTTTCATCACAATCAGTAGGTCTTTTGATTTCGGTTCGTTTTCTTACTCCTCTTCCTTCTCCTTGATGGGGGTGGTATCCGAATTCGCTTCGTATTGCTTCACGCGGTCCTGCACCTTGTCCCAGATCTTCTTCTCGGCCGGGGTGGCCTTCTTGATCGCATTGCTGGTCATTTTGATGTAGTCGTAACCGCGGGCGTAAGACAACTGGCGGTCCCCTTCTTTGCCACGGTTCCACAGGAGGTCCATCCAGCGATCCATGGCAGGTGCCGATTTGCTGATGGTTCCCATGCTGGAACTCCACACCTGGAGGTAGGCAGCCAACGCGTCGTCGACCCGACCAGCCTCGTCGTGAGCCGCTCCGAGGAGCATCCGGCAGTCGGTGCTGTAGCGGCGGTAACGCTGATTGGCGAGATACTCCTTGGCGGTCGCAATCGCGGCGTCGAAGTCGCGGTTCTCGGCATGGATGGTCGCGGTGAGGAAGAGAGCCTCTTCCTTTTCGGTCTCGTCGTCAGAATCAGCGATGACCCGCTTGAGCAGGGTGATAGCCTCGCTCTTTTGAGCACTGGTTCCCTTGGCGTAGACATCGGCTAGGCCGAAGATCGCGGCAAACTTGTGCGACTGATCGTCCTCACGGCTCAGGGTCTCTTTGTAGTAGACGATGGCAGCCTGAGGATTCGAGGTCTTTCGGATGAAGGTCCCGACCTTTACCAGAATAAAGTTGGAGAGTTCCTTGGGATCGAAATCATTCTTCAACTCGGTGAAGAGGATCTTGATTTGAGCCTCGGCATCACGGGCTTTGGCGGGCTCCTTCTCAGGGTCGGTCTCATCAAGGACCTCCTCATAAACTCCGATGATAGCGATACGCAGAAGAGCCCGGGTAGCCTTGTCGCGCGAATCGATTCCGGGGAAGTTGTAGTAGTGTTCCTTGAGCTGAACCGGAGTGTTCTCCTTGAGGTATTCGTCGGTGTAGGATCCGATGGCTTCTTCGAGACCCGGGGTTCCGGGTTCCTTGGCGAGGCCGGCAATGACCGTCTGAAGTCGCTCAAGAGCCTCATCGATCTTGCCCACGGCCCGCATTCCGGGGATCCCGGCTACCGCTACCTTCGCCTTGAAGGGCGACTCGTATCCGTATTTGTCCCAGAACCTGGTGTAGTAAGGCACAGCTTCGGCGGCGCGAGGATTAGGCTCCTTGCCCTTCTTCTCGGCCCCGACGAGGGCGGTGAGGTAGAAGAGGCACTCACCAGCCACGAGGTCGTTCTTCTTGCTCTCGGCCAACTCGAGAGCCCTCAGGTAATACTGCTCGGCTTCCTCGGGCTTCTTGAGACCTTCAAGAATGTTCCCCTTGAGGGCGAGGTTTTGCTCCATCACGGAAACCCCGGGAAACTCGGTCTCGACGCGGGTCACCTTTTCCAGGGCTGGCTCGTAATCGCTTTCGGCATAGTAACAATTAGCTCGGTCAAAGAGCGCGAAGGGGTAATAGACGTTGGTCTTGGGATCGGGATACTTGACGAAGAACTTGTCGAGAAGATCGGCCGAAAGGGTCCACTCTTGGAGGCGCGAGTAGTTTGCGGCCTGAAAATAGGTGGCGGCCATCACGCGGAGTTTGTCGGTCTTTTCGTCCTTGCCGTAGGACTTCATGTAGTCGTTGAGCAAGGGCTGGGCATCAAAGAACTCACCCAGATAGTGCTTGCTACCGCCGAGAACAAAGAGACAGATCTCGTGCTGCTTCGAGGGCTTCTCGAGCTTGGGAATCATGACTTCGGCCACCTCGACACACTTCTCATACTCCCCGTTGAAGAAGAGGCTGGTGAGCATGAGGCGGCGGACTTCGTCAACATACTTGCTGTCCGGGAAGTCCTTGAGGAAGATCGAACCATATCTCTCGGTGGTGAGGACTTCTCCGATGAGAGCCGAGGTCCGCACCAAGTTGTAGAGATTGTTTTCGCGGGCCGGAATGACCTTTCCTTCCTTCCCCATGATCTTGGCGTTGGGAAAGTAGAGTTCCATCTGTTCGTAGACCGCGAATGCCCCGCGGATATTGCCGTCGGCCTCGTGGAGAACCGCGGTATTAAGGTAGGCGTAAACCTCGTTGACCTTGCCCGCAATGTTGGCTTGCTCGAGTTCGTCGAGGTCAGCCTGAAGATCGCTTTTCTTTACGACCATGGAGCCATCTTGGATGGTGCGGTCGTAGGTCGAGAGAGTCTTGAGGCGGGCCTTGATATCATCGATGGCGGCCAAGGTGCTCGGAACCAGCGAGTAGAGCTCAAAAGCGGAGCGAATCATGTCGGCGGAGTTCGCGTCCTGAGCGAGCTTCATAAAGAGCGGGGAGAACTCGTGGGCTTCGAAAGGCTCAAGCTTGATGTGGGCACGGTTTTCCGCGATAAAGTCAAGAAGGTCTGTTTCCTTCTTGTCGTCGATCACGGCCTCCACCATGGCATTGAAGGCGGCCATGATTCCCTTGTTGGGGGTCGGGAAGGTGGTCTTCTCCTTGATCGCGGTTTCAAGATACTGATTACCATCTTTGATCTTCTTGAGCTTGAAGTGGCAGATCGCCATGTTGATGAAAAATACCCCCTGCTCATACTTGTCGCGGGCGGGATCGCGTTCGGCGAGGAACTTCTTATACATGCGGATCGACTCTGCCCACTCCTCGGCCCCCTTGGCAGCGTGCCCCCACATCAGGAGGGCCTTTTTCTCGTAGAAATTCTTGCTCGGTGCCTGATTGGGTTTGGGGGCAACGTTCTTGTATTTGGTGTAGCAAGTTTCGAAGGACTTGATCGCGTCCTTGAACATGTTGAGCTTGAGTTCACAAAATCCGCGGTGATACCAAAACCAACCGAAACGCGGTCCATAGAGCTGCAGGGCCCGGCCGTCGTATGTGTTGGTAGCCTTGACGAGGACGGCATGAGCTTCGGCCCACTTGCCCTCCTTCATCGTTCGGAGAGCCTCCTGATTCAGATCGTTGACGGACCCCTGAGCGGCGGAACCAAAGGACCAGAGGGCGAGGAGAACGAGACCCAGCTGTCGATAGATCATGGGAATGGTGTTCATGGTGTTATATCTAGGTGTGACTGTTTGGAGGGGGTAAAAAAGGCTGAGGGCTTGGTCGGCTCCCCAGCCTTCCGGCAAGAGTGGAAACGAATCAGGAGGCTTATTCTTTGGGAGTTCTTTGGAAATTCGCTCGAGAGCGGATGTTCGGTTTACTCCGCTTCCGGGTCGAGAAGATCAGTGAAGGTGATCTCGGTGATTTCAGCACCTGCCAGGGCATTGAGCACGTCAGTGACCCGCTGAGCCACCGCGTCCCCGTCGACCTTGATCTGCACGAGAGCTTTGCTGCCTGAGATATCAGCTGCGCCCTTGTGGATTCCCAGTCGCTTCGAGAGATTGGGGAGATCTCGGGCATCGGCATTGGATTCCACAAGTTCGATCGCGCCACTTTCGTCCTTGATCGAAACATTGCCATTAGCTTCCAGAATGATGAGCATGGGCGCTAGCTCCGGCGGAGTGTCGGAGGGTGCAACGGCCGGGAGGGCAGTGCTGAGTTCCTGCTCCTTCTTCACAATCTGAGTGGTGACGAGGAAGTAGATAAGGAGGAGGAAACAAACGTCAATGAGAGAGGAGATATCCAAGCCCGGTTCGTCGAGCTCCATTTCCTGCTGCTTTTTGTGTCGAGCCATGACAGAGTTACAAGGTTTGGGTTAGCGGTAGGGTTATTTGTTGAAGGCGGCGTAAGCCACCGTTTTGAGACCAACCGTGGCTCCGGCCTTGATGATCCTTTGCACAAACTTGAACTCGACTCCTTTGTCAGCACGGATGTGCAGGACTGGATCGTATCCATTTCCTTCGACGCGGAGCTTCTCTTCCTTCAGATACTCGCGCACGGCATCCAAGTCTGTCATGATCGATCTCGTGTCTTCTTTCACGAAGTCCCCGTTGTTGCGGATGTTGAGAAC
>JALQTQ010000280.1 GCA_023263995.1 Akkermansiaceae bacterium
TCCTTGGTCGTTGGTCCCGACCAACTCCCGCGTCACGCCTTGCCCGAAGCGAAAATTCTCGGCAGCCCTCAATCGGCTTTTTTCAGACAGCCTCTCAGCCAGAATAAGAAGGCAACCAAGAGCGGTTCGAGTTCGTCGGTCAGGAGCGCACCAAACAAGTCAACGACCAACCCGCACGGCTCATCAAACTGATGATCATACGGCAGGGTACTCTCCAGGTTGATGGCAACACCGCACACCCCAGCTACCAAAAAAGACCACGGGAAAGTGCGTCAGCGTTGAGAAACCACGGAGCTGGATTGAGTTAGCGGAGGTAGGCTTGAGAGAAAAGGTGGACTTACCCGCTCCCTTGAATCTCGCCAAGAGGGAGGGAACGGGAGCAGGCATTTCGATTGGGTTGTTGGTTTTCAAACAGAGCAAGGGAATCGCGGCTCCTTCACTGGCAGCCTTCACATTCGCCGCCTGAACAAGTATCGTCTTGGCGTTCGACGAGGGATTCGTTTTCGAAGTCGTCGTCGAGATCGACGGGCAAAGATTTTGGGTCTTCTTTGGTCTTATCGGCCAAATCGAGAGTGATCGCGCTTCGCTGAGCTTGCTGGTTTCAGACCTTACCTTCGGAGCGTAGGGCTGAAGCCACGCTCTTGCTTGGTCCTCACTGGCAAGCTTCGCATTCCCCCCCATTCATCATGGCTTCGATGCTGCAGGCGCGGACTTCTTCGGGCGTGTATCCGCCTTCACTGGAGCTACTGCGCCCAAGTTTCCCTTTCTCGGCTTTGGCCACCGTGGACTTCTCGATGTCGCTGGCTTGCCTGGTCCGCAAATAGTAAGTCGTCTTCAGGCCGGTGTGCCAGGCGTGGCGGTACATGTGGCTGAGGGACTTCATGTCGGGTTTGGCGAGGAAGAGGTTCACGCTTTGGCTCTGATCGATCCATTTCTGGCGTCGGGCGGCCGCATCGATGATGGCTTCGTAGCCGACTTCGAAGACCGTTTGGTGCTTCTGCTTGAGGTGCTCGGGAATGCCTTCGATGTTGGCGAGCTCGCCGTTGAAGTATTTCAACTGGTCGATCATGTCCTTGTCCCAGAGACCTTCCTTCTTGAGGTCGTTGACGAGGACCGGGTTGAGGACCGTGAAGTCGCCTCCCAGGTTGCTCTTCACAAAGAGGTTGGTGTAGTTCGGCTCGATGCACGGGGTAGTACCCATGATGTTGCTGATGGTCGCGGTGGGGGCGATGGCGAGGACGTTGGAGTTGCGCATGCCGTACTGGGCGATGCTTTCGCGGACGGGACGCCAATCCATCTTGCCACCGCGGGGGACCTTGACCTCGACGCCGCGTTCGTCCTCAAGGAGATCGACGGTGTCCTGAGGCAGGATGCCGCGGTCCCACTTGGAGCCCTTGTAGCTGCGATAGGTGCCGCGCTCGCCGGCCAATTCGCTGCTGGCGCTGTAGGCGTAGTAGGCGATGGCTTCCGTGAACTCGTCGTTGAATTCCACAGCGGCTTCGGAGGCAAAGCGGAGGTTCTTTTTGAAGAGGGCATTCTGCAGGCCCATCACGCCGAGGCCGATGGGACGGTGGCGCGAGTTGGCGGTCTTGGCAGCCTCGGTGGGGTAGAAGTTGATGTCGATGACATTGTCGAGGGCGCGGATGGCCACAGTGACGGTCTCACGGAGCATGTCGTGGTCGAGCATGCCGTCCTTGGTGACGTGGGTGTCGAGCACGACCGAGCCGAGGTTGCAGACGGCCGTTTCCTCGTCCGAAGTGTTGAGGGTGATCTCGGTACAGAGGTTGCTCGAGTGGATCACGCCGGCGTGGTCTTGAGGGCTGCGAAGGTTGCAGGGGTCCTTGAAGGTGATCCATGGATGGCCGGTTTCGAAGATCATCTTGAGCATCTTTTTCCAAAGCTCGATGGCCTCGATCTGGCGGGACCAGACCTTGCCTTCCTCGGCCATTTTCTCGTATTCGAGGTAGCGTTGTTCAAAGGCTTTACCATAGAGGTCGTGTAGATCGGGGCACTCGTTGGAACGGAAGAGGGTCCAGTGCTGGCGGGCCTCCATCCGCTTCATGAAGAGGTCCGGAATCCAGTTGGCGGTGTTCATGTCGTGGGTGCGACGCCGTTCGTCACCAGTGTTGACGCGGAGCTCGAGGAAATCCTCGATGTCATTGTGCCAGGACTCTAGGTAGGCGCAGCCGGAGCCGCGACGTTTGCCGCCTTGGTTCACCGCGATAAGCTGGTCGTTGTGGAGCTTGAGGAAGGGAATGACGCCCTGGGATTCTCCGTTGGTCCCCTGGATGTATCCACCGGTCCCGCGAACGGCGGTCCATGAGCCGCCAAGGCCGCCAGCCCACTTGGAAAGGAAGGCATTTTCGGCGATGCCGCGGTGCATGATGGACTCGATGGAGTCATCGACCTTGTAAAGGTAGCAGCTGGAGAGCTGGCTGTGGAGAGTGCCCGAGTTGAAGAGGGTCGGGGTGGAGGAACAGAAGCGGCGGCCCTTGTAGAGTTGGTAGAGGCGGATGACCCAGTCTTCGGCGTTGCTCTTCTCGGCCTTGAAAAGGCCCATCGCGACGCGCATCCAAAAAAACTGCGGCGTTTCGATGCGACGGTGCTTCATACCGGTTTTATCGACCTGGAGGTATCGATCGTAGAGGGTGGAAATCCCGAGAAAGTCGAAGTCGAGGTCAGCCGAGGGATCGAGTGCGTCGGCAAGGCGGTCGAGGTCGTATTTGTCGAGGATCTCCTGGCTGAGGCGTTTGATAGCGACGCCGTGCTTGAGGTAGGCCTTGAAGTTCTGGCGGTGGGCTTCCTTGAGGGACTCGATGCCGTCGGTGAGGATGTTCCATGGGAGGACTTCCTCGTAGATGTAGGAGAGGAGGATGCGGCCGGCGAACTTGGTCATGTCGGCGTCCTTCTCGAGGAGGGTCTTCGAGTTGAGAATGATGGTGCGCTTGAGGTCATCGCGGGAAATCTCGCTGCCGATGGAGCGGCGGAGTTCGTGCTCGATCTGGTCCTCGGTCATCGAAAGCTTCAGGCCAATCATCGCGAACTGAATGCGCTTCTTGAGTTCAGAACCGTCCCAGAACTCGGAGGTCCCGTCGGTGGTCACGGTGACGAAGGATTCCTGGGCAGGGTCTTCGATCTCGACTGGGGTTTCGGCACGGAGGCGGGCGCGCTCGTCACGGTAACGCACATAGTGGGCAGCCACCTTGTAGTGCCCCTGCTTCATGAGTTCTTCCTGGACGAGGTCCTGGACGTCCTCGATGTGAACGAAAGCCTGGTCCCCTTCCTTGACCTGCTGGGTGACAGCGTGGGCGATGGCATGGGATGGTGCGGGGTCGAACTTGAGGGTGAGAAAGGCGCGGGCGACCGCCTGCTCGATCTTAGTCTCGGACCAGGGGACCACGTTACCATTACGGCGGATGAGGCGGACCGCGATCTGCCCGGGCGGTTCGGCATCGACTGAGATCTCGCCGGTGGACTCGAAGGAGCGCTTGAAGATGAGGGACTTTGCGACGTCGTGGGCGTCGTTTTCGATGAGGGCTTTCTCGATCAGGAGGTAGAGGTCGTTTTGGGTGAGCTTGAGTTGTCCGCCGCGCTGGACCTGGTTCATGAGGGACTTCGAAACGCGGTTGGCCACGGCAGAGACGAAGGAGCGGTTTTGCTCGGAGAAGATGTCATCCTCCGGGGTTTCGCGGGAAATGAGGAGATTGGTGAGGGATTCCCCGATAGCGTCGGCGACGTCGGCAAGGGAGAATTGCTCCTCGTTGCCGGCGCGGGTGACGGTGATTTCAGGGATGGGGTTGCGTTCGGCCGTGGCGAGGATCTCGCGCCAAGCGAAGGGACTAGCGGTGGCGGCGCGGTTGGCGACGGTTTCTTTGAGGGCTTGGTCTTCGTTGAGGGTTAGGGAGCGGTACATTTGTTGCGAGATGGATAGGCGGTTAGGAGATCCGGGGTGGTGCGGAGAAAAGATGGGTGGGTTCAAGTCGGCTGGGTTCCCCGATGATCAGGAGCTGAAAGGTGAACCCATCTTCCGCCTGGCGCAGGCGGACTAAAGTTCATCATCAGAGTAGCCGGTTTCGAGGGCAGAGGATTTCTGATATTCGGTGACCTTGCCCTCGAAGAAGTTTTGTTCTTTTTTGAGATCGATGGCTTCGGAGAGCCAAGGGAAGGGATTCTCGATATTTTCCCCGGCGAGGGGTTCGAGACGGCAGTTCAAAAGGCGACGATCAGCAATGTAGTCGATGTATTTCTCGAAGTCGTCGACGTTCAGTCCCACGGCCGAAACCGGGAGGCAATCGCGGATGAATTCCTTCTCGAGTCGGACGCCCTCGGCCATGGTCTGGCGCAAGTCTTCCTTGAACTCCGGGGTCATGATGTCGGGGTTCTCGGTCGTGAGCGCGTTGAGGAGGTTGCGGAAGACCTCGATAT
>JALQTQ010000281.1 GCA_023263995.1 Akkermansiaceae bacterium
CGTCGACAAAAATGGGGCCCCCATCGAAGCCCATCCCACCAAGCACCACCGAGAAGCGGTCCACGTGCACGACCTTCATGCCACCCTCCTGCATCAACTGGGCATCGACCACACGAAACTCACCTACAAATTTCAGGGTCGCCAATACCGCCTCACGGACGTCCACGGACACCTCGTCGAGGACATCCTCGCCTGAGCGAGAACCAACCCGTTTTCTTTGCCATGAGAGTTCGTCTTTTCCCTTTGCTTTTCCTGACCTGGGCCGCGCCCCTCGTGGCCGAGGAAAAAATCAGCTACAACCGACAGATCCGTCCCATCCTCTCGGAGAACTGTTTTTACTGCCACGGTCAGGACCCGAAAACCCGCGAGGCCGATGTCGCGCTGCATCTCGCCGAGTTCGCCTACCGGGAACACAAGGGGACCGCTCCCATCGTTCCCGGCAATGCCGAGGACTCCGAGGTGGTCTACCGCATCTTTGACCAGGACGACCCGATGCCTCCCGAGGACTCCAATCGGTCCCTGAGCGACGAAGAAAAGAATCTCATTCGAAAATGGATCGAACAGGGTGCCGAGTATGAAGACCACTGGAGTTTTGTCCCACCGAAGAAGTCCCCCGTCCCCGATGGCCGCCACCCCGTCGATCACTTCATTCGAAAAAGGCTTGCCGCCGAAGATCTCGACCCATCTCCGCCCGCCGATCTTTCCACTTTGGCCCGGCGAGCCTCGCTGGCTCTCACCGGCTTGCAGCCGACTCCCGCGCAGCTTGCGGAACTTCACAAGCACGGATCCTATGAGAGCTTTGTCGACTCTCTTTTGGCTTCGGACGCCTACGCCGAGCGCATGACCCTGTTCTGGATGGACGCGGCCCGCTATGCCGACACCGACGGATACCAGAATGACAGCGGACGCTCGAACTGGCCTTGGCGGGATTGGGTCATCGATGCGTTCCGCAAAAACATGCCCTTTGACCAATTTACCATTGAGCAACTGGCGGGTGACATGCTGCCGAACCCAACCGACTCCCAGCTCCTTGCCACCGCCTTCAACCGCAACCACCGTCAGAATGCCGAAGGCGGCGCCCTCGCCCCGGAGTTTTACGTCGAGAACGTCATCGACCGCGTCGAAACTACCGCTACCGTCTGGCTTGGACTGACCGCCGGTTGTGCCCGCTGTCACGACCACAAATACGATCCCATCTCGCAGAAAGAATTCTACCAGCTCTTTGCCTACTTCAACAACATCGGGGAAAAGGGGATTGGCCGGGGCACTCAGGCCCAGCCTGTGAAGAACTTCGCCTCTCCGGTTGCCACTGTCCCTGAAGAACTTCATCAACAGCTTGAGAAGGCACAAAAAGAAATCACCATCGCCGAAGCAGGGCTAGCCGCCCGCCTCCAGGAATGGATCCGCAACCAAAGCGAGAAGTTGCCGAAATCCGACTGGATGCCCGTTCGCTTGTCTTCGGCCAAAGCCACTGAGGGACGGTTGGAAGAACTTCCCGACAACGCGTGGCTCTTCAAGGGCAACACCTCGAAAACGACGTATCAACTTAGCCTTTCGACCGGTCAGCGTGCCCTCACGGGCATTCGGATCGACGCCCTCCCCCATTCTTCGCTCACTGAGCCGAACAAGTTCTCCACTGCCGTCAATGGGAACTTCGTCCTGACCGACGTGAAAATCGCGACCAAGGGTCAGCCGGTCCGCATCGCTCAAACCGCCGCCACCTATTCTCAGCCAAAATACCCTGCCGCTCACGCCACCGACACCAACGCCTCCTCCGGTTGGGCCATCGATGGCCACCCCAACCCATCCGAAAGCCTCTTCGTCGTCTTCGAGAAGCCCCTCGCCACCGACGCGGGCGAACTGGCCATCGATCTTTCTTTCCATTCGGGCTTTGCCAATCACCAGATCGGGGCCTTTCGCATCCTCGCCACCGAAGCGGTCACTCCCGCCCTTAAAACCGGCGGAATTCCAAGCGAAGTTCTGGCACAGCTGAAAAATCCCACCCACCCGGAAATCATCGCTGATTATCATCGCAGCATTGACCCCATCCTCCGCCAAGCAGTCGCGGCACGGGCCAAAATTGAACAAAAGATCGAAGCAGCCCGCGGAAAGGCGGTTCCCGTCATGATCATGCAGGAGAAAAGCGGAACCCCCACTCCCTCCTACCTCCTCAACCGCGGACAATACGACGATCCGGTCAAGGACCAGCCACTGGAACGCGGGGTCATTGCCCGCCTTTTTCCGGCGGGCGCACCTCATCCCAAAGACCGCCTCGAACTGGCCCAATGGCTCGTTTCGGACCAAAATCCCATCACCGCCCGCGTGACCGTGAACCGCATGTGGCAACACCTTTTCTCGACCGGCATCGTCAAGACCACGGAAGACTTCGGCCTGCAAGGCGAACTCCCGAGCCACCCGGAACTTCTCGACTGGCTCGCGGTGGAGTTCATCGAGTCCGGTTGGGATGTCAAAAAAATGTACCGTCTCCTCGTCACCAGCGAAACCTTCAAGCAGTCGTCAAAGAGTAATTCCATCCTGAACGAGCGTGATCCTGAAAACCGCCTCCTCGCCCGTGGTCCGCGCTATCGCATGGACGGCTTCGCGATCCGCGACCTGGCCCTTCACGCAGGCGGTCTGCTCAACCGCCGCCTCGGTGGCCCACCGGTCAAGCCATACCAACCGGCCGGACTCTGGCAAGCGATGGCCGCTAATGCCGGCACCCGGTATCAACCTTCCACGGGGGACGGTCTCTACCGCAAGAGCATCTACACCTACTGGAAGCGTGCGGTGGCACCCCCACGACAATTGATCTTCGACGGATCAGGGCGCGAAATTTGCAACGTCCGCCACAAGATCACCAACACGCCCCTGCAGGCCCTCGCTCTGATGAACGACGTCACCTTTGTGGAAGCGGCCCGACATCTCGCCCGTCGTATGATCCAAGAGAGCCCCGAAGCACCTCTCGCTTACGGCTATCTTCTTGCCAAAGGGCAGGCAGCCGATGCGGAGACCCTCGCTCTTCTCAAAAAAAACCGCGACCACTTTCTCACGCATTTCCAGAACAATCCAACAGAGGCCGAGGCCCTTCTTTCGAATGGCCAATCCCCTCGCGACGAGTCACTTGACCCGGTGATCCACGCGGCCCACACCGCCACCGCTCACCTCATACTCAACCTTGACGAGGTGATCTCCCTTGAGTGACCCAGCAAGCCCGAAAACCTGACATCTCATGGTTCCTAAAAACCGAAAGGTCGTTGTTGCCTCCATTGTCCTCCTCCCAGGCCTCGGGCATTGCGCGGGCATTTTCACCGGATTCCATTCCTTCGGGGATAGCCTGACAGATTCGGGCAATGTCTACACTCTCTCGGGGGGCACCATCGGCTACCCCGGCGGTCGTTTTTCAAATGGCCCGACTTGGGCAGAACAACTGGCCACCGATTTTCTGGGATTTCCAAGCCATCCACCCCTCATCCTCGGGGGCACCAACCACGCTTGGGGTGGTGCCCGCACGGGCAACTTCATTCCCCCGCTGGGTGAATCCCAGCTCCCTCCATCGCTCAAACAACAAGTCGATTTCTTTCTCGAAGACGGGGGAAGTTTCTCCTCGAGCGATCTCGTGAGCCTCTGGGGTGGAGCCAATGATTTGATTGACTCCATCGAGTCCAACCTCGGTATTGCCAATCCGGCCGCCTCGGCAGCCAACATCGGCAATGCTCTCGATTCAGTTCTGAGCGCGGGAGCCGAGACCGTGCTCATCCTCAACCTACCCGACCTCGGCGTGACTCCGGCCTTTCGCGGCGGCCCCAGTGAAGCTCTCGCTTCGGCATGGACCGTCGACTTCAATGCTGCCCTCGCCGCCCAAGTGGAGGCCCGGCGAGTTCCCGGTTTGGTTCTTCTGGAAACCGATATCTTCGCCCTCGGCAAAGACTTTCAGGACAATCCCTCGGCTTACAGCCTCGACAATCTCTTCGACCCGGTCTTTCCAGACCAGACCCTCGATCCAAGCACCTCGGCTTTTTGGGACGAGGTTCACCCAACCGAAACGGTGCATGGTCTCTTCGCCCGCGAAGCGGCCGCGAATCTCGGCATTCCGGAACCGTCGAGCCTCCTGCTTATGCTGGCTGCCCCGCTCTTGTTCATGGGGCGTCGCCGTTGATCAGCAGGAATCGAAAAAAAGAGGGTCCCTTGACGGGACCCTCGGTCAAATGAGAGAGACGCTGCTCGAGGGTCGAAATCAGCGTTTCCGCCGGACAACAAGAAGCAGACCAGAAAGGACTGCCATCAGGCTGGTGCCCGGCTCGGGAACGGTAATCACTTGGAATGCGTTGATGGGGCCACGCCCAAAGTCCTCGGGATCAGCATTCCCGGCACCACGAATGCGGATGTTGTTGGCGGTGATTCCTTC
>JALQTQ010000282.1 GCA_023263995.1 Akkermansiaceae bacterium
TCCCCAGCGCGCCGGCGCGCTCCCGGCCGCGATGCTGTTGACGGTGTCGCTGTGGGTGAAGCCACCATACGACGGATGCCCTTCCCACCACTTCCCGGTCTGAAAACAAAGGTAGCCCAATTCATCCGCCAAGGTTCTGGGCAGCGGGTGGAGGAACTGAAGCCGGGCTTCCACCGTGCGATCATCGACCCGCACCCCGTTGACCACGAGGTCATTCCCCGCGATCCAGTGCTGGTGCACATGCGTTCCCGTGATGATCGAGGCCAGCGAAGGCCGACAAACCGGATTGCAATAGCCATGCAGGAAGGTGAGCCCTTGGTCGACCAAACGATCGATCGCCGGGGTGCGGGCCACCTGCGGAATACCGGGATCGCGATCAATCGCCGCCTTTTCCACGTCGGGCCGACGCATGAAGCTGTAATCAAACCACGCCTGGTCGTCGCCCAGAATGAAGACGATGTTGGGGTCGCTCCGGCGGGTCTTGAAATCCCACGATGTCACATCGGTCACGGGAATGCCATCGTAGGGCAAGTCGCTGTAATTCTGCAGCGCGCCGTCTTCAATCTGCACCGCATACCGTCGATCGGCCGCCAGCGGAGTCCCGGGATCGATGGTGAGAACACGACCCCCGATGGACACCTGCGCCTCATCCCGGACATCGATGGTCAAGGTCGTAGAACCGTCGAGCAAATCACGGATGATGATGTTTCCCTCGCCGGGCACGACGGGGTCGTCGAAGGTCGCGACGACCGGAGTGTTCCGCGCCACCTCCTCTTGGCCATCCGCCGGGCTTCGGTCGATCAAAAGAGGTGCCGTGGCATCGGGAGCAGCGGTGGCAAAGGTCCACTCCCCCGGCTCGGTGCCGCCGTAGCGGTTGGGCATTCCCGCCGTGTCTCCCAGGGTGTCGGGCCCGATGACAAGCTCGTAATGAGTCCCAGGTTCCAAGGCCGTGGCCGGAACGAGGGTCAGGATCGCTCCGTCGATGGACACCTCGTCGGGATCCGCCAGATCGAGGCTGCGCGTTCCCGAGTCATCATCCAAATCCACCAGCGAGATGGTCCCGCCATCGATCAAGGTGATCACCTCATCAAAGGTGGCTTCCAATCGAGTCCCGGGATAGACTTCCGACGCAGCGTCGGGCTCTGTTGCGAGTAACACCGGAGGGTTTTCGTCCTCCCCCGAGGACAGGGAAAGGCTCGTGACTCTCCCAGAGACCCCGGCATTGGCGACGGCAAGGCCCACCGAGTTGATCTGCTCGTTGGGCAGGATGAGGGTGCTTCGCACCTCGGTGAATTGGCGATCCGCCGGTCTCTTGGCAAACCAGTTCGCGGTCCATGCTCCGCTTCCACCGCTGGTGTCGAGAATGAGGCGGAGGTCGACCTCGCCCCCGTTGGCATTCTGCAGGACACCGGCCCATGGCACCGGGTCACCCGACCCCAGGCTGTGCGCCATGTTCGGGTTGGCATTGCTCCCACGCACCAACATCCACGCCCGGCCTTCCACGACGTTCCCGCTGATGAAACGGTTGTTGGCCCCGGCCACCGCACTCTGCCCGTTGGCAAAGCCGAGCGCGATCCAGTTTCCGTCGCCACCGATCCCGGTCAGGGAAGCCTCGAGGGTGTAAATCTCACCATCGACCGGGGAGAAGGACAGGGTCGCCGTTCCCGCGCCTCCCGCAAATGAGCCGTCGCGCTTGAAGTTCGGGGACGCCGTCCAAGACGCCCCGGTCGCGGTGACATCCGGTGCCATCCCGTTGAGATCGGCCGCCGCCGTCCCCCCAAAATCCTCCAAAAAAAGCTGCTCGGCCGGGGCCGGGGCCAGCAAGGCGAAAGCGAGCGGGCAAGTCAGGACAAATCGCTTCATCTCGGTGAAGGTGAGCGGATTCATTCTAACGGAGCGTCAGGACGGCCTTGGCCCGGTCCGCAAACGGCAGGTGGGTTTTCGGGTCGAGCTTGGGATCGAGGTCATAAATCCCGTCGCTTTCCCGAACCGGAAGAGAAGGACGGGATCGTTCAGGCTGGTCGGCGGCATACCAGAGGTTGCTCTCAAAGCGGAAGGTCTTGGGCGCGGTGTTGCCCCCGATGTTGATCACTCCGCTGACTCGAGCCCGGTCGAAGACGATGATGTTTCGCTCGAAGCGGACATTGCGGCAGGGAGGAAAACCCGGAGCCACCGTCTCCTGCAGGACGCGCAGGACCCACTTGTCGGGCTTGACGATGACGTTCCGCTCGAAGACCGCACCATCCACCCCGGTGAAGGCCACCGCGCACATCCCTCCGATGATCCGATTGTCGCGAATATTAATCCGACTCGCCTCGTACTTTACTCCCGGTGGCCGGAAGTAATCCATCCCGGTGGATCCGCCGGCCTGGATGGGGCGCATCCCCGCCGCTTCAAAGAGACACTTCTCAATGACGATGTCCGACGACCCGCCCTTGAACTGGGGACCGGTGGTCTGGGAATACCCCGGCCGCCCGATGAACCGGCACTCCGCGATGAGGGCCTTGTGGCATCCGACAAAGTCAATGGCCTGCCCTCCCCAGCCGGAAACCTCACAATCCCTGATGACAAGATCATCGATGCCCGAACACTTGATCCCGTCGAAATTGCCCCGCGGTCCGATCTCGGAAACCCGGAGCCCGGTGAGGGTCACCCCACTCACCGGCTTGCCCCGCTCTCCCCCATCATCGATGTTCAAGCCGTTCTGTCGTTGGCCCGAAATGCGCAAATTCCGCACCGTCAGCCCGGGACAGCGCGAAAACTGCCACCCGACATTGCCTCCCCTGAAATGCGGCGGGGTCTCCGCATCGGCCCCCTCCACCGTCAGACCCGAAATGCCCGTCACCGCATACCCGCCCCGATAATCCCCCGGCCGGATTTTTAAGGTCGCCCCATCCTTGAGTCCCGCCAGGGCCTGCCGAAGCTCCGCATCGCTTCCCACCGTCACCGCGCCCCGGGAAAGGGACGGGACCAAAACCACCAACAGGACAGGCCAGAAGAATCTCATTCCGGAGGCTAACCCATCGCGCAACCGGAACGAAGCGGGAAACCACTCACTCCTCGGTGACTCCCGGACGTTCCGACTCCGGGATATGGACCACGGTGAGGGCGCAGGTGTTGAAGCGCAGCTTGCCCCGCTCCTCTCCCCCGCGATTGCCATGCCAGGTGATGTAGACCTTGTCTCCCTCCGGCGAGACCGCGGTGGCGTAGGTTCCCATGGGAACAAAACCCACGGCCTCCTGGTAGAAGGGATGCAGGAATGCCACCACCTTGACCTTGCCGGTTTGCAGGTCATATTGCGCGAGCGGGGCACCGTCCTTGTAGCCACCGCCATGAGCTCCCGGAACGTAGTAGAGGTAGCGTTCGGTTTTGGGATCAAGATCGATGGAGGCGATGTAGCTCTCGCTCCCCGGGGTCAACTCCCCGAGCGCCCGGGCCGTCTCACTCCGGGTGTCAAAGACCCAGAGAGCGTTGCCGTCCACGGTGAACACCAGTCCCTTCGATGACTCATGGGTGGCTGCCCGCAGTCCGACTTCGGCCCCGATTCGCACCGGAGGTCCCGCCTTTTGCGGATCAAAGCGATGAAGCGGCAGAACCTTCCCGTTGCCTCCTTCCCGATGAAAATAAACCCTCCCGGTGGAGCGGGCGAGAATGATTGCCCGGTAGGGCCCGAAATCATCAGAGTAAAGGGTTCTCCTCGCCTTGACGTCGTAGGACAGAAACTTCACCCGCTTCACCTCCCGGTCTCCGTCGGCGGTCCCGGCATAGAAGATCATGCGGTCCGGGTCCAGCTGTCCGGTGGGCAGGGTCTGGTTGGGCAGAGGGGCCGCAGCCACCACTTCGGCCTCTCCCGTTGCCGGATGACAACGCAGGACCCAGCCCCCTTCAAAATGGTTTTCAATTACGGTAGCACTCGTACTCCCACGATGGGTCGAGAAATAGAGCCAGCCGTCCGATCCGAGGTCAATGCGACTGTGGATCTTCCCCGGGGTATACCAACCTTCCGGACGCTTCAGGATCGACCGCACATCGGTGAGGAGCCGCAAGCTTTTGACCTCGCTGTCGTAGGCATAGACATAGGCATTCCCCACCGGAGCCAGGTGATCCCCGATGGAGGTGTAGAACATCCGGCCTGCCGCCAGGCCATCACCCCAAACCGACCAGGGGTTTCCCGGGTAGGTTTGGGCATCGAAGTAAAGAAAATCGACCGTCGGGGCCTCCCTCGCCACCGTCACCCCCGGACTGAGCTTGGCCGTCGCCTTCAGGAACTGCTCCGAGGTATCGGTCCGCACAAGCTTGCCCGAAGGCAGTCGGGGAGGCCACGTCGGCTCGGCAAGGGCCA
>JALQTQ010000283.1 GCA_023263995.1 Akkermansiaceae bacterium
GTTGACGATTTGGTAGGTCGATGACGGGTCGACGTTCTTGTCCATTTCACCGACCGTGAGCATGAGTTTGCCCTTGAGCTTCGAGATATGGGTGCGGTTGGAATTCTCGATGTAGGAGTCGTTGATGGGCCAATCGAGCCATTGTTCGTTCCACCACATTTTATCGACCCGGTTGTCATGGCATCCGCAATCCGAGACCGCGGCCTTGTAAAAGTCGCCGTGGTGCAGGAGGGCGGCGGTGGACGATTGCCCCCCGGCCGAGCCGCCGTAGATCCCGACCCGGGTGAGGTCCATTTCGGGGTATCTTGCGGCGGCGGCTTGCATCCACTTGATGCGATCAGGGAAACCGGAGTCCTTCAGGTTCTGGTAGGCGATCTCGTGGAATTCCCGCCCGCGGTGATTGGTGCCAAGTCCGTCGATCTGCACCACGATGAAGCCCCCTTCGGCCATTTCCGCTTTGTGCCCGTGCCAAGCCTGCCAGCTTTTGGGGACGAAGGACCCGTGGGGACCAGCGTAGATGTTTTCGATGACCGGGTATTTCCGGCCTTTCTGAAAGCTGGTGGGACGAATGATCACGCCGTGGATGTCGAATTTTCCGTTGCGGTCCTTGCAGAAGAATCGCTCAGGGGTCTGCCACCCGGCTTCAAGAAGGGGGTCGAGATCGGGTTGGTTGAGGGTGATGACGATTTTTTGGTCGGAAGTGCGACGGACTTCGTAAACTGGTGGGTGGTCGACGCGCGACCATTCCGCGAGGTAGTGGGAGCCATCGGGTGAAAACAAGACCCGGTGGGTGCCGTTCGCTTCGGTGAGCAGGGAGAGCTTCCCAGTGTCGAGGTCCACGAGGGCGTAGTGACGGTAATAGGGGTCTTGATCGGGGTGGTAGCCTGAAAGTTGGATGAGGGCGGTGCGGGTTTCTTCGTTCACGGCTTCGACCCCGCGGACAACCCAATCGCCCGAAGTTAGCTGCCGGATCGTTTCGCCGCTCTCGCGGTCGATCAGGTAGAGGTGGTTGTATCCCGAGCGTTCACTGAGCCAGAGGATCTCCGAGCCTCTCTTGAGGAAGCGGTAGAAGCAGTTGCCAAAGACATGGATGAATTTGTCCGAGGTCTCTTCGGCGACGATGCGTTGGAAACGGGTGTCGGCGTCCATTTCGATAAGGCGGTATTTCCCGAAGCCGCGCTCGATGAAAGCGATGGTGAGTTGGTGTTCCGTATCGTGCCAGCGAAGGTCATTGAGGGCGAAGGGATCCTTTACCAAGGTTGGGCTGACCGGAATGGGGGAGCGGGAATCGGTGAAGAAGACCACGGGGTGTCCAATGTTCAGCGGGTCCCCAGGTTTGGCGTAGGGATGGAGTTCGTGTTCCGGTTGCACCTTGCCCTTGGGCGAGGAACGGACCAAGTGGACTTGGTAAACGGGGTGATTGGTCCGATGAGTGAGGAAGAAGCAGGAAGAATCGGCGTGCCACGAGACTTGGCCGTCCCAGCGCGATCCTTCCGGAGGGGCCGAGAGCGGTTTTTTTTTGCCGCTGGGCAGATGAACGAGGACGGTTTCCGGGCCGATTTCCACGCGCCATTGACCGTCGGGTGAGGTGTCTGCCCGATCCCTGCGGCCACGGGATTTCCTTGTGGGGCGAAACGCCGTCCTGTCGGGTTCAATCGACTGCGGAGCCTGCTCGGGGAAGTCCTTGGCGGCGACGGTTCCCGTTGCGAGATCGAGCTGGTATGAAATTTCCTTGCCATCTTCCACGAGTTTGTAGAAGAAGGACTTTTGATCCTGAGACCAGCGATGAGGGAGCCTTTGGTTGGGGACGAGGGAGTTGAATTTTCGAGAGAGGTCCTGCATTTTTCCCAGCCAGACGGCGGTGCCGCCATGTTCGGCGAAGGCGGGGAGGATGAGTGAGAGGAATAAAAGGGTCTTGGCCATATCGGTAGTCAGCTTGCGTTTGGAATTTGGATAGAAAAAAAGGCGGCAGGAAGATATCCGGCCGCCGTCGGTGAGGGGTGGCTTGACGTCAGGGCTCAGCTTTTTTTGCCATTTCGAGAGCTGCTCCCAGTCCTCGGGCGACTTCTTTTCCGCTTCGGTCAACCAAGACGTAACTGGGGACTGCCCGAACGTTGTAAGGGGTGACGAGTTTGTCCTCGTCGGCATCGCCCGGGAGCATGCTGGGCCAAGGTTGCTCGAATGATTTTGCCCAAGCGAGAGCGTCGTCCTTGGAGCGGTCGAGGGAAACCTGAATGACCTCAAGGTTGGGGTTGGTGGCAATTTCCTTTTTGTATTGCTCCGCAAACTGGGGAGCACTTCCACGGCAGGGGCCTCACCAACTCGCAGAAAAGTAGAGAAGAAAGAACTTAGGCGGTTCCGTGACCTCGTGATCCACGAATTTACCGTCCTCCAGTTTGCTCAATTTCCTCAGGGATTTGCCAAAGTCACTTTCGGCAAATTCTGCGGCGATTTCCTTGTTGGCTTCGGCCGCTTCCAAACGAGTCACTTCCTCCTTGGCCCACTTTTGGTCTTCCTCCGAGAGTAACTCGATTTTGAAGGTCATTTCACGGATTCCCCGCTTCACGGTGACCGTCTTTCCATCGCAGGAAATGAAGTCACCTTCGAAGGTTTTCGAACCGTCGGCGCTGGTCCAGATCCGGGCCTGCCCTGATCCCGCAAGCAGGGCAGGAAAGAGGGCGGAAAGCATCATCTTCTTCATGTGATGACCGCTACGCGGCAAGAGACGCAGAACTTTTTACTTTTTTTGAAAAAGTGGTGTTTCCGGATATCCCGTCGTTCGAAGTTGGCCCGAGCGGCGGGCCATGCGTGGCCCGAGGAGGAGGGGGGCGGCAAAGAAAGGCGCTTCAGTCAGCACGCCTTTGCTGCCCCCCAGGGTTCAAATCAATGACGAGCATACGGCGGACCGAGGGTGGTCTGACCCGGTGGACACGACGGAGAAGGCAGGAAATTGTCCATCGCGAAAGAAAGGGGGACGCGGTCCGCGGCCAATCGTCAAGGGTGACGTGTTCGGCCGCAATCAATCCTTTCGCTTGAGCTGCGGGAAGAGGACGACATCGCGAATGGTGGGAGCCCCGGTCAGGAGCATGATGAGACGGTCAATGCCAATGCCGATGCCTCCGGCCGGGGGCATTCCGTGCTCGAGGGCTTCGACGAAGTCCTCGTCGATTTCCTGGGCTTCCCCGCCTGATTGCTCGTGGAGGCGCCGACGCTGGACTTCGGGGTCATTGAGCTCTGAATAGCCGGGCGAGATTTCCTGGCCGTTGATAATCAACTCATAGACGTCGATGACCGATGGGTCCTCGGAGTTCTCCTTGGCGAGAGGAATGAGCTTGGCGTCGACATGCGTGACAAAGCAGGGATCGAAGGTGTGTTCTTCGACCAGCTTCTCGAAGACTTGTTGGGTCACCTCGTAGTCTTCGAGGTGACCATGAATCTCGAGCTTGAATTCGGACTGGGCCTTTTCCCGGCGAGCTTCCGGTGTGAGGTCGAACCAGTCATCGCCCGCCGCTTCCTTGATGAGATCGCGGTAGGAGGCGCGCTTCCAAGGGCGGGAGAGGTCAAGGGTCCGGATCAGCCCGCCCTCTTCGTCGCGGTGTTCGATTTTGAGGGTGCCGAAAAACATTTCGGCGAGGTGGCAAATCAATTCCTCGACGAGGCTGGCCATAATTTCGAAATCACCATAAGCTTGGTAGGCTTCGAGCATCGTGAACTCCGGGTTGTGACGGCGGGAGATGCCTTCGTTGCGGAAATTGCGGTTGAGTTCGAAGACCTTGGTCAAGCCTCCGACGAGAAGACGCTTGAGGTGTAGCTCGGGCGCGATCCGCATGGTGAGATCCATGCCGAGGGCGTTGTGATGGGTTTGAAAAGGCTTGGCCGCAGCACCACCGGCGACGTCGTGAAGCATGGGGGTTTCAACCTCGAGGTATCCCCGGTCGTGGAAGAAATTCCTGATCTCCGCCACAATGCGCGAGCGCTTGATGAAAAGCTCAGCGCTTTCCTGATTCGACATCAGATCGAGATGGCGTTTGCGATACTTGGTTTCGCGATCCGAAAGGCCATGCCACTTGTCTGGCATCGGGCGAAGGGCCTTCGAGAGAACCGTGAGTTGGGTGACCTTGACCGAGGGCTCCCCTTTGCCGGTCGTGAAGGTCTCACCTTCGACGCCAACCCAATCGCCGAGATCAAGGCACTGATAGGCGGCCCAGTCCGTTTCCGGCAGCTGCTTCAAGTTGAGGTAAATCTGGATCCGGCCCTCGGCGTCGCCCAGAGTGGCAAAAACCGACTTGCCCATGTCGCGGATAGCAA
>JALQTQ010000284.1 GCA_023263995.1 Akkermansiaceae bacterium
ACCAGGCCTTGGACGGGAAGTCCCCGTGGCATCTCTATGACCCTGAAACTGCTACCCAGAAAGCAGCCTAAAACCCAGCCCTGCTGATCAGCCCGAGCATCAACAAAATCGAGAATTCACTGGCTACAAAAACGGGACCACTTCAGTCGAAGAAGCGCTCCATGAAGGGCACAGAGAGCGCGTATTTCCCGGAGCAGGAATCGTAGCGCCGGCGACAGAGCTCGTTGAGCGCCTTGTCCTTGACCGTGATGTAGGGCGGGTTGCCTACGACGGCGTGGTATTGCTGGCCAAGGATGCGGTGGAGTTCCTTGGCGTCCTCGACCTCGAAGTGGTGGGCGGTTTCGTCGCGGAAGACGACTTCATCGCCGCCGAACATGTCGTCGCGGGTGACGACGTAGGGTTTCCCCTCCGAGTCGAAGCGGGCGCCGTGGAGCAGGGAGTCGCCGGTGGCGAGGTGGGCGTGGAAGTCGGGCGCGTTGCGCAGGCGCTTGACGCCGCAGGAGCGCCAGGCCTCGAGCAGCAAGCGGAAGCGGGCGATGGCCGTGGCGAAGGGGTTGATGTCCACGCCATACACGCCGTCGAGCGCGAGGCGGGCGCGCTCCTTGTCGTCGAGGTCCGGGCGTTCCTTTTCCCAGCGGGCGAGCAGCCGGCGGAAGCCGCCGAGCAGGAAGTGGCCGGAGCCGCAGGTGGGATCGATCATGCGCACGACCTTGAGGCCGAAGGTGTCGATGGCGGGATCCAGCGTGCGGTCGAGGATGAACTCCTCGACGAAGTCAGGCGTCTGGAGCAGGGCGAAGCGCTTGCGGGCGGACTCGGAGAGGTCCTGGTAGAGATCGCCGAGGAAGCGGGTGTCCCACTCCGGATCGGTGA
Source organism: Akkermansiaceae bacterium (assembly GCA_023263995.1). GTDB lineage: Bacteria > Verrucomicrobiota > Verrucomicrobiia > Verrucomicrobiales > Akkermansiaceae > SW10. The sequence goes on from JALQTQ010000284.1 coordinate 871, forward strand.
ACTCGTGGGCGAGCCGGCCGGTGCCGGGATCGATGCGGCGCCAGAACTCGAGGAAGGCCTTGGCGGCATCCGGCGAGATGGCGGCGTTCCACAGCGGGTTGTGGCGGGCGTCCATGAGGTCGGCCATGCCGGGGAGCGTGCCGACCTCGGTCATGACGTGGGAGAGGTAGTCGTTGTCGGAGGCGGCCCGGTGCTCCCGGAACCACGCGGCGCGCGTGTCATCGGCGATGTCGCGGTTCTCCCCCACCCCGGAGAGGAAGGTGCGGTCGAGCAGGTCGTTGTCCTCCAGAAAGCGCACGAACACGCACCCGAGCACCCAGCCGACGGCCGGCTGGGTCAGCTCGCCATCCCGCCAGACCGCGTAGGAGAAGGCAGTCCGCCCGCCCTTCTTGGCGGTTTAGTATTGCGCCTCCAAACGGGCGTTGAGTTCCGGCACCTCCTTGCACTGCTGCCGCAGGTCATCTTCAAAGCGAGTGACCCATTTCTTGAGATCAGCGAGAAGGGTGGGAGCTTGAATGGGCACTGGTGAAAAGCTGAAGGAGAGGGATCTTGAAATGAAGAAAAATGATCGAAAGATTGGCTCCTACGCCGCGCTCACGGAACCCGAAAAGAGAGACCGAAAGGGTTGTTGGGTTTGACCGGAGATCTGGGGGGGTGGCCCCTTCGCTACCAGTGCATCCCAGAGGTCTCAAGTCATCGGAGAAGGCTCTGCCAATTCTCCAGGTCGTGATGGATGGCGGAGATCAGCTCAGCGCCTCTTAGTGTGCGGGAAGCGGTCATGTTTTTCGCGAGATCGGCCCGGGAGAGCGCGGGCATGGCGGTATCGAGCGCCTCGCGGAGCTGAATGGACTGCACCTTCTCAGGAAGATCGTCGAGGCCAGGCTCGCTCAGGACAGTCACAAAGGTGCTGATCCCGGAGAAGACGGGCATCCAATCGACCCAGGTCGGAAAACGAGGTGGCTGGGACCAAGTGATGAGGAAGTCCCAGTCGCCGGGTGTGAGCCAGAAGATCTTTTCGCGCCCATCCCTACGGGAGCGGATGTGGCCTGAGTCCTCCATTTCATTCAGGGTGTGCTGCACGGATTTTGAAAAGTATCCGGTGTCCCGGGCGATGGCGGCGGGATGGCCGAACTCGTGGGTGAGCAACCAAGCGATGATTTCGGCACGCGCGTTCACCCCGAAGAGCGCGCGCAGGCAAAACAAGAGATTGGCGGCCCGGCCGGAATCCGGTGGGCGGCTCATCTTACGCCGCTCCAGGGGATCGCGCAGAAGCCCGTAGCGCAGAAAGTCCGGATCAGGTTCATCGATGATGAGCTGGGAACGACCGCCAGCATTGACGAACAGTGGCTCGGGATCAGCCTCCGCAGGCAAGGGAGTCGAAAGCGTTTTCCATTTTCTCATCGTGGCCTGCTTGGCAAGCAAGCCGCCGATCGCGGCGAGCACCCGTTGATCCGCCAGCGGCCATTCTTCACGGAGACGGCGAAGGCGTTGGAGGTTGATCCGTTTCCCATTGGCCATGAGCCAATCGATCACCTCGTCGAGGAGACGCGAGTCATAACGACCAAAGCGACTGGTCGCCAGCAAGAGTGCCTCCGGGTCGATCATCCGATCGTCCGCCCCCCCACGCTGACCGGCAACCCCCAGAGTGGACCATTGGTGCCATAGACAATCGAGGAAGCGCCCAAGGAGTCTATCCCTGGAAACTTGAAATGAGGTCGTCATGTCCGAGATGAGTGAGAATTTCGGGAAGTTTTGCGCGGTGGGATAGCACCGGCATGATGTCGAGGACCCAGCGGAGTGCCGCTTCGATCTCGGCGCTGTTGGGAGCGAGGAGGCAAAGGTCGTCAAGATCGCGGGGTTTTGACCGGTTCAGGACTGCGTAGGTCTTGAGCTGGATCTGACCGGAGCGGGTCACGAAACTGATTTTCAGGGAGTGGCCGTAGTCGCGGGTTTCCAGTTCCTGCCAGAACGATGGTGGCAACAAATGAAGATCGGGAAAATGCATGGACGCGGCCCCATTGAGCCAATCGTGATTGAGGCTCAGCTCGTCAGCAACTTTCACGGCCGCGTCCTTCACCACGTCCGGCAGTGGATATGCGCCCGCCACCCCGCCCTCCCAGTCGCGCATCGCCAGGACATCGACGTCATGAGTGGAGCGGGAAATGATCTGCTGGGCCAGTAAGGCGGAGCCACCACAAACGACCAGCCAGAAGCCCGAACCTTTTCGAACAGCCAGCAGATCGCCCAAGAGTTGCAGCGCTTCGTCGAGGTTTTGTTGACTCAATCCCATGAATAGGAGTGCAAAAATATCCAATATGGATGTTTTGGAAAGACATTATTTGGTCGCCCATCGCCATCCAGAGCGGCATGATTTGATTCACTGAGCCGGGAGGATCATGTCCTTCAATTCGTCAATGGAGTAAGCAGGATCACGCTTGTGGAGCATGGCGTGGCAGTTCGGACAGACCGGGCGGAGGTCCTTGATCGGATCAACTTCGTATTCCTCACCAATGGACGAGATTTCCGTGAGATGGTAGACGTGGATGAAACCCTCGCCGATTTCGCCGTAAATCTTGCCGAAATTGAAGTCACAGACGCTGCAGGTGGCCCCGTAGTGGGCGATGCAGGCCACCCGAGCGGCGGGCTTCCGCTCGTAGAGGTTGACCAGCGCCTGCCGCACCTTTCCCTCCAAGTGGGTGGATGTTGAAGGCACTTCCTCCGGTGAGCGAAACGAATCCGGCGACTCCGGCACAAGGGCCGAGTGCCTGGCAAGAATGTCCCGACTGGTATTGTGTTCGCGGCGCAGCCGGGTGCAGGCGGCCCGATCACGATCACCAATCCCAGCGGAGTCCCGGTTCCAATCACGGGAGATCGCGGCATCCTCACCGCAACCGGCGAGGTCTTCTTTTGGACTGGCACGCAGTGGTTGACCGAGGGATTGCAAACCGTCCCCCAGTCGCTCACTTCCTCCCAGAAAGCCCAGCTTGCCCAGAACTGGCCAGAGGCCCTCCCGGACTTTGTCCGCCCGGCCAAGTTTTCGATCGTGGGTGACTCGATGTCGGCGGGAACCACCGGGCAGTGGTCCATCCTCATTCAGGCCCATCCTTTGTTCGCGGACACCGTCTTCAACAATGTGGCGGTGTCCGGAGCCAAAACCTTCGACCAGGATGGAGCTTATTGGGATGCCAATGTCCTGCCAGCGGCCCCTGTGGGTGAGGAAGTCGGCTACATGTCGTCCTTGATTGGAATCAACGACATCTTCCAAGTGGGTGGATCGGCCGGGACCGTCAGCGATATTTACGAACGCATCAAAGGCATCTGGAAGAAGGGGCGGGATGCAGGCTTTAAGGTGATCGCCTTTACCCTGCAGGAC
>JALQTQ010000285.1 GCA_023263995.1 Akkermansiaceae bacterium
GAGCCGTGGGCACTCAGTAAATCGTCACTTTTTTTCTCTTCATGAACACCACCTCCTCGAAATCAAACATCAAGGGCTTCACCCTCGTCGAAACGGTGATTGCCATTGGTATCCTTGTGGTACTGCTGACCGGCTTCCTTGCGGTCTTTGGCCCAGCGGCTCGCACGATCAAGAAAACGCTCTCGATCGATGAGGCCAGCCGATTACAAGACACCCTTCTGCTGGAGCTGACCACTATCCGGGACGGGGCGGAATTCCAACGTTTTCAGGGCGACCCCTTCCTCAAGGCCATCAACTGGGTCGCGCAGTCGGAGGAACCCGGTGAAACCATCCTGATCTATAAATATCGTGCCTTGCCCGGCCAAGAGCGCCCAGACGGTTCTCTGGCCCCAGCCGGACGGCAGTTGGCCGTTTCCGGTGCTGACTTTATCATCGAACCGCAAGTCCGTCGCCTGAGTGATCCGCTGGTCGAAGAAGACCTCCAGTCGGTGGAGGGGCGGGTCTTCTTCGTGAAACTGCGACAGCTCATCTTCGGTGATAATGGTCTTCGGGTGAGCGAGCGACAGGGGGAAATCGTCGATCCTTATCGGCCGGGGCAGAACCTCGCCGCCAATCCGCAGGCCTACTCCGAGGCAGTGGTCGCCTTTCAGGCCGAGTATTTCAGCCTTCCCAGCACTTCGATCAATTTCCTTCGTCAGGCTTTTGATCCCAACAATTTCACTCGCCCGATTTTCACCCGGAACCTCAGTGTCCGCCGCTAACCGCATCTTTTGCCTCCCGCTATGAAACAGTTCTCTCAACCTCGGAAGTCCGCGAAAGGATTCACCCTTGCCGAATTGCTGGTGGCGATGGCGGTGACTCTGATCCTGGTCATGCTCACCTTGTCCATCACCGGAACAGCCATGGATTCGTGGCGGGCTGCCCGGCAGGAAATTCGTGCCGCTGGACAGGCCAAGATCATGCTCAACGCCATCGGCCGCGATCTCGAATCCTTGGTCAGTCGTCTGGGCAACAACCGCAACCAGTGGCTCGTCGCCACCACCAATGATGCCAATCTCGGGCCCCAGTCGGCGCCCAGCCCGAATGCTTCCCGTCTTGTTTTCTTTACCTCAGCCGCCGATCGCTACGACGGCAATGCGGGGTCGGGGACCCGCCTCGGAGGCGACAATACCGCCAACCCCAATGCTGATCTCGGGGGGGACGTTTCGGCGGTCTCCTACGCTCTCGACTACGTCGACCCGGTTTGGGGATCACAGAGCCAGGTCTTTTCCACCTTCGTGCTTTACCGTAATTTGATGGAACCGAACATCACCTATCAATCACAGGTCCTCGGTTCCGAAAATCTCGTTCAGGCGTTTGACGCCAATGCCGGCCCAAATGATCTCAACGACCTGATCTGCGAAAACGTCTACGAATTCACCGCGACCTTTGTCATTAATTATCGGACCATCGACGGTCAGGTCCGCACCGTTCGGATGCCGGTGATGTCCACTCCAGGAGGGGAACGCGTTCTTCGCTCCTTTGCCATCACTGGGTCTGGACTTGAGCCCAATCAGCGGACTGGTTCCGAGTTTGCGGCTGGACGGATCGCCTCCGTCGAGCTCTCGATCACCGTCCTTTCGGACGAAGGCATCGCGGTGATGAAACGGACTCCTTTCCAAAGCCCGGCGGCGAGGAACCAGTTTCTCGAGAAACACAGCTTCCGATACACTCGCTCGGTCATTATTCCGCAGAACTAAAACCGGGATCAGAGGCGGTATTTGCCGGATAACGGATTTTTTAAAAGTATTTCTTGATCAAACCGAGCGGGGCGACTACTTCCTCCGCCGTCAGAAAGACAGTGCTTAGCGCGGGTGGCGGAATTGGTAGACGCGCCAGACTAAGGATCTGGTGTCCATTGCGGACGTGGGGGTTCGACTCCCCCCTCGCGCACCATCTTTCTCAAGAATCTCCGACCGGCCTTTGGGCCGGTCATCATGAGGGAAGGGTCGATTAGCTCAGTGGTAGAGCGCTTGCTTCACACGCAAGATGTCACTGGTTCAAATCCAGTATCGACCACCATTTCCCGCCTTGGGCGGCTCCAATGATTTTCCGGAGTCATCTTGATCAACCGGCCGTTCACCGATCCCAGGGTCGAGATCACTCATGCATCTTTTGATTGGAGGAGATTCTGAATCACCGGCACATCGGCCGGGGCCCAGTCGAGTTGCTTCCAGTCCGAGGGAGTGATCCAACGGGCGTTGACGTGGACGTGGAGGGAAAATTGGGAATCTTCGGTCAGGATAGCAAGAAAGGGGATGAGTTGCAGTCGGCAACTTTGGTCGTGATGGAAGACGATTGGCAGGGGGGTGAGTTCTCCGACCTCGAGGTCGAGTTCTTCCTGGAGTTCGCGGCGGAGAGCTTTCTCTGGTGACTCACCCGGCTCGATCTTGCCTCCGGGAAATTCCCAAGCGAGCGGAAGGGCCTTTTCGGGTGGGCGCTGAGTGGCGAGGATCCGGCCGGAGGGAGCGCGAAGGACGGCGCAGACGACGGCGAGAGGATTACGGGACATGAATTTCGGAGGAACGGTGAAAAGGTCAGCGGATGAAGCGGTATCCGGTCTGATGATCTTGCGGGGAGCGATCAGAGAGGGTCTTGCCGGGTGGGGGTTGTGAGGGCATGGACGGGATGAGTGGGAATGACTTTGCGTTGTCGCCGAAAAGTGAGGCGGGTTGGTTGAATCAGAGGTTGAGCCCGAGAATCACGCGGCGCCAATTTTCTCGGAATTCCTCATCGTCTTTCGCGAGGGTTTCCGCCATTTCGGAGGCCTGCCCGGTCAGTCCTGTCAGCATTGCAAAAGCGATGGCATGAAGGTCGTCGTTGACACGCTCCCTCAGCAGGCTGGATGGCTTGAACTGATCCCAGGAAACCAAACTACCATCGGCCAGCCGAAGACCGTTGCGGTTTCCGGAAACGGGTGAGACCTTCAGGCCATCCCTTCGTTGGGCGCTCCAGTCATCGAGCGAGGTGAGGTCTCGAATGAAGGAAAGGGAGTTTTCATGGAGAAAGCGCCAGGCCCAGAGAGCCTCGGTCGGTGCATCGGGCGGTGGGTTTTCGAGGAGAGCCGCGAGGTCGTCGAATCGCAGGTTGGTTCCGCTGCGCTTCAGGGCCTTCTGATGATTGTTCCAGTCGATTGCCACCGGAGATGCGGAAGTGTCGTGGTTGAGCCGACGACGGGCGCGATCGAGTTGTTCTTTGCGTGCTTTGACGTTGTAGGGAGCACGCCCCCGGGTGCGCAATTCCGTCGCGGCGCGATCCAGGATGGCAATGAGGGCATCAATTTCGTCGGGATGAGTCGGTTCGATGAGCTTGCTGAGTCTGGTGAGGACAACACCATCGGCGAGGTAGACGTCGGCCAGATTTTGATAGATGCGGAACCATTCGAGCCCGTCGGGAAGTGAGGCTGCCCGGACCTTGGCAAAGGTGGGAAGGGAGAGGTCCCATTGACCCTGCTCCCATTGTTTCAAAGCAAGGGCGAAGGATGCCATCCAGTCCAGGATGTCCTCTGCATCGTCCCGGAGGGCTTCGGGGGAGGGTGGGGGGGGCTGGGAGAGGATTTCGACGTAGCGACGAAATCGCTTTCGGCGCGAACTTTCTTTCAAGCGGTCGAGGTCGGCCCGGGAAGCGGCGTGAAGTTGGCGGGCCCGGGCCGGTTGTCCATCAAGCGAAAAGACCACAGCAGCTTCGAGCGAAGCCCAAACTTGGGGCATTCCGACGAGGGTGGGCTCTTTGGAGAGGCGGACAAAAGCCTCGGCTGCTTCGGTGAATTTGTGCTCGCGAACGAGGTCGCGCGCCCCTTTCCACAAGACATAAAGTTCGTCCTCCGGATCGCCTCCGGGATTGAAGAGCGCGTTTTCCGCATTTCCGGTATCGCTGTCCTCTGCTCGGATGGCAGTGTTGCCGGGACCGTGTTTTTCCCACGGTTGCCAAAGAACCAAGCCGGTGCAGAGAGCGATGAAGAGGAAGGTGAAGATGAGTCCGAAGTAAGATTTTTGCCGTCGCCGTTGCAGTCGTTTGCGGCTGTGGATGGGGGTTGCGGATTGGGTCCCGGCTGATTTCTTGGCCTTCTGAAATTAATTTGAGTTGAGACTGTAGTTTTTTGTAATTAGCTAGTTGATTATCATTACTTTCTTTTTTTAATTTTTGAATGTTATTTTCCATTTAATTTTTTCCTATTTTATG
>JALQTQ010000286.1 GCA_023263995.1 Akkermansiaceae bacterium
TCAAATCATCGCACACCCAAGCCGACTTGATCGTCAAAATCGGAAATTCGCTCGATTCCAGTCCGACAAACTCCTAGAGGTTTCTTCTGTCGGCCCACAGGGGACTTGAACCCCAAGTCAGTGCGCCCTGCCGGGCCCCCAAAAAACCGCCTCTCCCGAGACGGGATGAGGCGGTGAGAGGCGTTTGAGAACGTTGAAGTGACTATTCCTTTGTGACTCGGAAGAAGAGCTTCGGCGTCACCCTCAAGTCCGGATCAGGAAGACCTGGGCCGCCAGAGTAGTTGAAGGTTGTCGACTCACCCGCGGAAGCAAGGCCAGTCGTGACATCCTCCCAGGTTTCCAAATCCAGTGAAACTGAGACCGTGTAGGACACATTTGGAACGGAACTCCAAGTCACGTCGACCGAGCCGTCCTCTAGATTTTCCAGCCCAGTCACGACCAGAGGGATCGGCGGTCCAACCACTACCTGACGGGATGCCACGCCGACGTTACCAGAAGGATCGATGGAAACGTAGTTGATGGTGTAGGTCCCTGGCGCGTTGGTGTCAAAGTTGCCACCGCCGGCCAGAAGGGCGAAACGCTCTGCTTCCGTGAGGCTGCGATGGTAAACACCGACGTTATCGATCATCCCTTGAAAGTAATTGGTCAGGTTCGGTCCTTCGGTGGGATCATTATCGAGAGCGCCCACTGCAAAGTTGAAACCTGGGGCTTTGTTCAAAAACCCATTACTGGTGACATCAAAGTCCAAGACCCCATCGACCCAAAGTTTACGGTTCCCTCCGGAGCCTCCATACTCGGCAACAATGTGGTGCCACTGGCCATCGGGGACCGTGGTGATGGATCCTTGATCTGGGTCGTCGTTTCCGAGACCTCGGGTTGTGAAGGTCACCTTGTCCGAGCTGGCGCGGCGGCGGACCTGCCAGCCCTGACCTCCCTCGCCACGTTTCGTGACCATTGCGGACCAGTTGCCATTCCATCCAACGCGCTTGGCGAAAAAGGAAATGGTGAGCGGAGTTTCCGAGGGATAACCCGGGAAATCACCATAACTCAGCGGATCGAAAGTCTCACTCTCAGCCCGTTTGGCGAAAACTTCGCAATATTCGCCACCGCCCCGCTCACGCGAGATGAACTTGATGGGGTAGTCGCCGGCCGTCAGGGTGATGCGACCCACGGCGGTTTGGGACCCCCCATTGGCCGGGGCAAACAACCCCGTGAGGGTATCGTCGATCTGCGGTTGGGAATCCTCGCCACGCCAGTAAACCAATGGCGAATCTGCACCGATGGCATCGGGGTAAGCCATGGTCCGCGCCGGGATGTTCGCTCCATTCTCAAAGTGAGCCTGGATCTGGGCAGGGCTCAGGGCTGAAGCATAGACCGCGATCTCATCGAGGTTACCGAGAAACTGACGACCTGGAGCCAGTTCGATGCTCTGGTTGGTGGCTCCCACCCGGACCTTGCCGGGAACACTGTCGACGGTGACAAAGTCATTGATCAAGGGGATCCGGCTCTGAACCAAAGAGTTGGAGAGAGCTCCGTTGATGTAAAGTTCTGCAGTGTAGACCGGGTTTGCCGGATCCGTCTTGTCGAGACGCAGGACGCCAACCACATGATTCCATTGGTCATAGGTATTGGGGAAGGCCCCCGGGGTTCCGCGCACCGGTTCGATGTAGCCGGTGTCATCCCCCACACGCCATTCCCAACTGTCATCGGGGGTCTGGTAGAACAACCATCCTTTTCGGGCTGGGCCATCAAAGACAAGGTTGTTGATCGGGCAGACGAGATTGCCGTTGGCGCTCGGCTTGGCCCAGAACTCGACGGTGATTTCGGAGGCCGCTCCCGCGATTCCCGTTGCAGCAGCAACGTCGGCATCTGCGACATTGAAGGCGGCATTGAAGGGGGCATCAAGATGCTCACCAGAGAACAAAAGCGAGTGATTGCTCACACCGGGCTCCGGAACAGTAGGCTCCACCAAAGCTCCGGCCTGCTCAAAAAGGGGCGAAGCATCACCTCCATCGAGGAAGGGATCCGAGGAAAGGGGCGCATTACTGAGATCACCATCTTCTCCCAAAGATCCGAGGTTATCAACCACCGCCGGGGTCTCCAGTTTCTGAATGATGCGACCTCCTCCAACACTCTCAAGCAGAGGCTGCTGGAATGTCGCATTGGTATTTTCGATCACGAGGGAAGACCCGTCATCCGATTGGAATCCAATATCGTAATCACCGTCGACCGGGATGCGGAGCACCCCGGTGGCGCGGATCGCGATATTATCCGGATTATTGTCGAAAGCGCCGGGGTAGAGACTATCGCTGCCGATCCTTCCAGTATTTCCGTCCCCGAAGTTGACGTTGTCCCACTGTGAAACGGCAGTCGCGCCGTTTGCCGCAACCGCAGCGTCGATCTCGGCGCTGGTTGCCACGAAATCAGCCGTGCCGGCATCCACAAGCACTCCCACCCCGGTGCTCTCAACTGTCCATTGTCCCACGAGGATGGGATCGTTCGGGGAGGGCGCACGCAGGAAGCTGGTAGGCTCAAAGACGGTCTGATCAAGTGTCCCGTCATCGACGTAAAAGGCATTGTTGCCAGCGCTGAAATCGATGCTTTTTCCCGAACCAAACGGCGTGTCGGTGCTGAAGGTCATGGTCCCCACGGGAAGACCGTTAAATCCATTCCCGGAGGAATCGTCGATGGTGTCATCATCGAAGGTCCAGATTCCGGTAGCATCGGAAGGAGCGGGACCGCCGGCACCACTGTAGACCGGGGTCTCGGCGTCATCAATGGCATCAGCGGCAGTGGCCCCCGGGTCAACGAAGGTTCCGCCAGCCGGGATGACGATGGTGGCGTCTCCGATCAGTTGCACCACAGGTGCCTTGGTATCTTCCACGATGACCGTGCGGGTGATGGTGGAATCCTGAAGAGGCTCGGTGGCATCGTAGGAATACTGAATCACGTAGGTCCCTGCGGTATTCAGGTCGAGGGCACTGTCGTCGATGTTGACCTCGGCTTCAGCACCGGCAATGACCGTACCCTGATCCACATCGATCACTTCGGCCACTCCCGGGTCGACGAATTCAGTGGCGCGTTCAACCGTGATCGTGCCGTCCCCGGCCAATTCGATCTTGGTCGAATTGGGGATGGGCTCCTTGTCTTCGTCGAAGTTGGCTTGGACCTCGGCGAGGGTAAGAATTTGTCCCTGGTAGACTCGGACCAGTGCGATTTGACCGTCGAGAGTTTCGGTATTCTGCTGGCCGCCGCCGTATCCGCCAACATTGGCGTCACCACGGGTTCCGAAGCCGGCAGCATCACCACCCGACCAATCGCCATCGTCGATACTTGATCCGATCAGGGTGCCATTGATGAAGAGCTGGCATTCGTTGGAAGCTCCGGCATCGTGAGTGGCCACCACATGGATGAATTCGGCCGTGGCCGCGCCCAGAAGGATCGCCTGCGGATCGGTGGCGAGGTTGTAGCTGATCTGGCTCTGGTTTCCGTCATTGCTCAGGAGCAATTCGTTGTTGCGGATAAAAAGCCCGAGACCAGTTCCTCCGCCATCTTCGAACAGGATCTGGCCATTGCCGGGCGTCGGAGTGAGATTGTCCGGCTTGAACCAGATCTCAAGGCTCACCGGCTTGTTTGACCACTCGCTTGGATTGGCGGCTTCCTGGAAAGATCGTTGGTTACTGGTGCCCGTTTGGACAAGAAGCAAGCCACCCTCGTTGTTGATCGCCCCGCCGGGAAGGTCATAGGCTTCGGTCAACTTGGTTCCAGTGGAGGTGGCAACGCGGGAGACCAGAGGGGCGTCGTCGATCCGCAACTCCAACCCTGAGGGATTGCCGGAGGTGAGATCTTCCGCTTGGAGATCACCATCGGTATCCTGCCGGGCATCGATGTATAGGTCGTAACCGGGAGTAACCTCGGCACCAAGCTGGGTAGAGATCACCGAGAGGCACGCCACCGCAATGGTGGATCCCCTCAGCCTTATCATATTCTTACTAATTTTAGGATTCATGTTATTCGGGTGTGCATTGGGTCCAAACTCAAACGGCGTTTCGCCGAAAGAATTAGACGCATGGAATGTGGGACATTGGTTCTCGATGATGCAAGGAGAAACCTGAGATTCTGGGTCACCGCCCAGGGTCATCCAGCTAGGGAAAAGTTTGACATAAGACTGGTACTTTTCTGAACACCTGAAATGCTGGCTGGATGCC
>JALQTQ010000287.1 GCA_023263995.1 Akkermansiaceae bacterium
GCGGCATTCTCGGGATTCTGTGGCCGGTGGTGACAGGAGCGCGGGTGTCGCTGTCGGATGTGTTGAGCGACGAAGCCTTGCAATCGAAAGTGGCTCGCGAAGGCTGTCATGCCGTGGCGTTGCGAGGGGTCGAGGGGCGCGAGAAGTTGGTGCAGCAGCTCGCGGAACGCGGGGTCACGATCTGGAGTTTCGACGAAGTCGGCCTGAGCGACGGCCGGGTCTTCGGGTGCCTGGTCCGGGACGGACGGGTCGTCACCTTTGCGAGGCCGGATCCAGACTACGAGACCACCACTGAGCTCCCGCAGAGTGGGTGGCGGGAGGGAAAAAGAGGCAAGCTGTTGCCGGGGTGGTCCGAGGAGGCCTTTGGGCCGGTCGATGAGGAAGGCTTCCTCTTGCCCTGTTCCCAAAGCGCGCATGACCTTTCCTGTGGAAAAGCGACGGGTTGACATTGGAAGGGTGTCGGTATTGGTTCCGCGCATGCAAAATCAGGACGATGACCATGAATTGGCCCCCGAGGAGGTCGAAGTCGCCGAGGCCGATGTGTCGGCGGAGACCGGGGAAGTCGGAGAAGCCGCCGCCGAACCGCTGACTCCGGAGGCCGAGATTGCCAAGTGGAAAGAGGCTGCCATTCGGACCGCAGCCGACCTCGAGAATTATCGCAAGAGGATGGCCCGCGAGCGAGCCGAGGATTTGCGCTTTGCCAAGTCGGGTCTGCTCGAGGAATTGCTCCCGGTGGTCGATAACTTCGCGATGGGCCTGCAGATGGCGGAACAGGACCAGGAATCCATGATCTACAAGGGCATGGCCATGGTGAAAGGGCAACTCGATGATTTCCTGGCGTCTCAGGGAGTGAGGGAAGTCGCCGCCGAGGGCGTCTTTGATCCCAACTTCCACGAAGCAGTGGCCGAGGAGGAAAATGCGGGCGCGGAGGAGGGAGAGATTCTTTTCGTCAAACGAAAAGGCTATCTCCTGCATGACCGCCTGTTGCGGGCGGCGGCGGTGGTGGTGGCCAAGAGTCCGGCGATAGAGGAAGAGTCCGGAGAGGAAACCGAAGGAGGAAGTGAGTGATGGCCGAGCGCGATTATTACGAAATTCTCGGGGTGTCCCGGACCGCCACCCAGATCGAGATCAAGAAGGCTTATCGCAAGCTCGCGATGAAGCATCATCCCGACCAGAACCCGGACGACCCCAAGGCCGAGGAGCGCTTCAAGGAAATCGGGGAGGCCTACGAGGTCATCAGCGATGAAGACAAGCGAGCCGCCTATGATCGTTTCGGACACGATGCCTTCAAGAACGGCGGTGGTGGCGGTGGCCGTGGCGGTTTCCACGACCCCATGGACATCTTCAGCCAGGTCTTTGGTGGCGGGGGTGGAGGAAGCATGTTCGACGACCTCTTCGGAGGGGGACGACGCCGTGACCCCTCCGGCAAGAAGCGGGGCAGCGACTTGCGCTATGACCTCGAGATTTCCTTGGAGGAAGCGGCCGAGGGGGTCGAGAAGGAACTCGAAATCGAAAAATACGCGACCTGCGGGACCTGTTCCGGTTCGGGATCGAAATCCGGAGGCGGCGGTGCCAAGACCTGCTCGACCTGTGGCGGTCGTGGCGTGGTGGGGCAACAGCGGGGCATCTTCATCCAGCAGGCCACCTGTCCGGAGTGCCGCGGAGCGGGCCAGGTCATTGCCGATCCCTGCGGAGACTGTGGTGGCGACGGTCGACGTCAAAAGCCCGAACGGGTGAAGATCCGGATTCCGGCGGGAGTCGATGACGGAACGCGCTTGCGTTCGACTGGCAAGGGCGACGCCGGTCTGCGCGGCGGCCCGGCCGGGGACCTGTATGTCTTCCTCCATCTACGCGAGCACGATGTTTTCCAGCGGGAGGCTGATGATCTCTATTGCGAAGTGCCGCTGCCCTTTTCGACTGCGGCTTTGGGGGGTGAGCTTGAGGTCCCGACCCTCACTGGTAGCGCTACCATGAAGATCCCGGCTGGGACCCAGGGCGGAACGACCTTCCGCCTGCGCGATCGGGGCATGCCCACCATCAACGGACGCGGCAAGGGCGATCTCCACGTCGAGGTTCAGGTCGAGGTCCCGACCCGTCTGACCCCGGAGCAAAAGGAAAAGCTCCAGGCCTTCACCGAGTCGATTGGCGAGAAGAACTCTCCCATGCACGAGTCGTTCCTGGAGCGGGCGAAACGCTTCTTTGACCTCTAGCCGCCATGGACCGCTTCTTCGCTGATGCCGGTTCTTGGAAGGGTGGGGTGGCCTTGCGCGGGGATGAAGCGCATCATTGCGTGCGGGTGATGCGAAAAAAGCCGGGTGACCGGATCGTGGTGTTTGACGGCGAGGGACGTGAAGGGATGGCCATCATCATGGAAACCACCAAGGCGCAGGTCACTCTGAAGTTGCTCTCCAGCGATGAAACAAGGAAGCCTCTTCCCGAGATTGAGATCGCGGTGGGCATTCCCAAAGGAAAGAGTTTTGACCTCATCCTGCAGAAGGCGGTCGAGCTGGGCGTGTCGCGGATTCAGCCCCTGATGAGTGCCCAGGGAAACGTGCGATTTGAGGCAAACGAGGCCGAGGGCAAGCGCGAGAAGTGGCAGCGGGTGGTGCTCGAAGCCTGCAAACAATGCGGTCAGAACCATTTGCCCCACGTCGCCCTTCCGCTGGGACTCGAAGAATATCTGCGGGAACTGCCACCGGGTGGAGCTCGCTTTGCCGGTGCTCTTTTGCCCGGGGCTCGGCCTTTCCGGGAGTCACTTTCCGGGACTGGTGTGCCCGACCGGGTGGTGCTGTTGATCGGACCGGAAGGGGATTTTTCGAGCGGGGAATATCGGGCGATCGAGGAAGCTGGATTTGCCGGAGTGAGCCTTGGGAAACTTATTTTGCGGACCGAAACGGCCGTTTTCTGGATGGTTTCGGCGGTGCGTTACCAATTTCAGCAATGAAGACCGTTCTTTTGTGGGCCTGTTCTCTTGTGCTGAGCGCTTGTGGTTCGTCGGATGATCCGGGATATTCCAGGAAGTTCGTTGGCTATGCCCTCGCCAAGCCCGATGAGACCTCGATCAAGGTGTCGCTGTGGGACCAGAAGGCCTGGCTCTTGAACGGCAAGGGTAAGCCCATTCTGCAGACTGATGTGGCGACCGGGGTGCCCGGCAAAGAAACTCCCACCGGGGTCTTTCCGGTGCTGGAACGTCTGGAGGAGAAACGGTCGAATCGATACGGTCGTATTGTCGATCGCGAGACCCGTGACGTAATACATCCGAAGTCGTGGGAATTTGACGGGCCCATCCCCGAAAACTGCGAGTATGAGGGCATCGAAATGCCCTACTGGATCCGGCTGACTTGGGATGGAGTGGGGATGCACGTGGGGACCTTCGAAAAGCGAACCCGTTGCAGTTTCGGGTGCATTCGAGTCTACGAAAAGGCCCAACCGTTGATCTACCGTAAGACGCAGGAAGGGACCGAGGTCGAGGTGGTCAAAGGCAGTCTCGTCCGGAAATACGGACTGTGAGTGCTTCAGAATTCCACCTTGGTGGAAGTCAGGGGCTCGCCTTTCGATGTTCTGATCCCGAGGGTCACGGAGGGGCGGGAATTCTGCCAGCTGATGTCAAGTAGGCCAAAGTTGGTCTGCCGGGTGTAGCTGCCCGGGAGTCGGAGGGGATCGGGATCGTCAGGAGCCCCGGCATGGGTCATGCCGCTGGCTGTCATTTCGTAAAGGTCGAAGGGAAGTTCGCTCTGGGACTTCGGGAGCCGGCAGATTTCCGCGAGGTGACGGTCGCCGCTGAGGAGGATGGTGGGCACCGGGTTTGACTTGGCAAGGAGGCGGAGGAAGCGGGTGCGTTCGTCGGGCATGTTGCCCCATTTTTCGAAGCGATGAGCCGTGGCGAGAACCTGAATCGAGCTCACGATGAGGCGAAGTTCGGCCGGTTCCTTGAGGCAAGCTTCAAGCCATTGCCACTGGGCCGGTCCGAGCATGGTGGCGGAGGGTCCGGTCTGGGGAAGGTAGGTCTTGCGACGATTGATTTTTTCCTGCGGGAGCTCACTGCGGAAGGTCCGGGTATCGAGCAGGATGACCTGAAGGCGTTTCCCTTTGGGACCGAGCGTTTGGGCGTGATAAACCCCGGGCGTTTTGCGGGCATCATGGTCGGCCGGAAAATTGAAGGCATCGAAGAACATC
>JALQTQ010000288.1 GCA_023263995.1 Akkermansiaceae bacterium
CCGCTTCCCGGTAAAGCTCCTCGGCCCGGTCCGCCTGGTAAGCCATGTAGGCCAGGAAGCGACCGTCATGCACCTTCCCGATCAAATCCCGCTCGCTGTATTGGAAAAGGTGGAAGTCATGCAGGGGAAGGTAAATCCGCACCCCGTTGGACAGGTCCTCGCCGATGTCGCGCAGGATGTTGGTCAGCTGCAGGGCGTGCCCCAGGGTGATGGCATACTCCCGGCAGCGTTCCGGATCGGCGCCAAAAAGCGGCAGGCAGACCAGGCCCACCGACGACGCCACCCGGTAGGTGTATTCCTTGAGATCCTCCCAGGTCCCGAAGCGCTGCGGACGCAGGTCCAACTGGCAGCCCTCGATGATGTTGGTGAAATACTCCGCGGGAATCTCATAGTTTTCTCGTACTTTCAGCACCTCCCTTTGCAACTCCACCAAGCCCAGCGAAGGATCCGCTTCCCCGGTGGCAAAGATCTCCCTCCACCCGGCCAGGCCCGCCTCCTTGTCGGGCAACGGTAGGTCGGGATCATCAGCCAGGTCATCGATGACGCGGCAAAAGGCGTAGAAGGACACCAGATGCTCCCTCCGACCCGGCGGGGCGCACCGCAGCGCGAAGGCTAGGTTCGATTTCGCCTTCCGCGTGATCTCGGCGGCACTGGACTCGGAGGACATCGGGACCTACTTGATCACCCCCCAGTGGCCGCTCGTGAAAGGCCAGAGGGAAAAGAGCGCCGGCCCCACCAGGTTGTATTGCTTCACACTCCCCCAATAGCGGGAATCAAGGCTGCTCGACGAATTGTCTCCCAAGGCAAAGAACTCGCGGTAGTTGTTCCCTTCCGATGGATCAGCCTCCAAGCTGACCTTGGTCTGTTCGCTTTGAAATTTTCCGTCATTGGTGTAGCCGGTGTAAGGCTCGCCTTTCGAGTCGGTTCCCTGCGCCATCACCCGCTTGAGCGTTTCTTCCTGCGCAAGTGATCCATTGATCCAAAGATCGGGTTCCTTGATTTGAATTTCATCGCCGGGCACTCCGGCGAGGCGCTTGATGTAATGACTCCCACCGGATTGACTCACCATCGTCCCGTTTTTCTCGGTCTTGATGTCGCGGGTATCGAAGACAAAGGACTCCCCCCGCTTCGGCTGGCGGAAGTGGTAGGAGACCTTGTCGACGAGAACAAGATCACCCGAGGTGAGGTAGCCTTGGAAAATGGGGTCGCCCTTTCGGAAATGGGGACCTCGTTTCAAGCGTCGGGTCCCACCCACCCCCTCAAACTTGTCCTCGATGGTGGGAATCTGGCTGGCTTCGCTCAATGGGCAGCCAATGACCACGGAACTCCCATCATCAAAATAAATCTTGGTCCGCGAGAATAGGAAGAAGGTGGCATCCTCGAATCGTGTGATGGTCAGGTCTTTTTCCGCAATGAGACTTTCGTAGCTCTTGCCACCGACAACAAAATCAAAGACCCGCTGTCCGATCCAAGGCTTTTCCCATCCCTCTTCGTCGTGCATACTGGTGGCCACGATGCCATTCAGCGAGGGCTGCATCGACCCGGTGGGGATGCGGAAGGGCTGCAGGAAGTAGGCCCGGATCCCCAGAGCAACCACGATCGCGACCCAGAAGACCTCGATGTTTTCCGCAAGCCAATCGGGCTGGCGGTAATGCGTCAGCGACTTCTCGCAGGTGTTGCGTAATTGCTTCGAGCATTCCTTGACGGCCTCGAGATCCCTCGCCTTGATTGCGGCCTTGAGATCGGCACGGCGCGAGTGGATCTCGTCGATCCGGTCCGGCTTGAGGAGGTCGCGCTTATAGTTGAGAAACTTCATCGACCCCTTCAACAGGAGGAGGGCCTCTTTTTTCCAGCGGGGCTTGAACACGGTCGGACGTTGGCTGGAGAGCCTCCATCTTTCAAGCTGGAATCCCGGACACACGATTTGCCCTTTCGCTTTGCCCCGAAAAAACGTAACTCCCGCCCATGAGAATTTTGACCGGCCTCCAACCGAGCGGAAAACTCCACGTGGGCAACTACTTCGGCGCGATCAAGCCGGCCATCGATGCCCAGGGCGAGGGCGACGGCTATTATTTCATCGCGGATTACCACGCGATGACCACCACCCACGACCCGAACGAGCTGCGCGAGAACGTCCGCGGGGTGGCCATCGACTTCCTGGCCTGCGGCTTCGACCCGTCCAAGGGCGTCTTTTTCAAGCAAAGCGCGGTCCCCGAGGTCAACGAACTGGCCTGGATCCTCTCAACGGTCTGCCCCATGGGCCTCCTGGAACGATGCCATTCCTACAAGGACAAGATCGCCAAAGGCATCTCGGCCAACCACGCCCTCTTCGCCTACCCCGCCCTCATGGCGGCCGATATCCTCCTCTACGATTCCAATGTCGTCCCCGTGGGCGAGGACCAAAAGCAGCACCTCGAGGTCACCCGCGACCTCGTCGGAAAGATCAACGACCTCTACGGTGAAGGCACCCTCGTCATGCCCACCGCCCGCATCCGCAGCGACGTCGCCAAGGTCCCCGGTCTCGATGGCGAAAAGATGAGCAAGAGCTACAACAACACCCTGCCCATCTTCGGCGACGAGAAACCGCTGAAGAAACTGATCATGCGGATCAAGACCGACTCGGCCGCGGTCGAGGACCCCAAGCCGACCGAGAACTCCATCATCCTGGCCCTATACCAACTCTTCGCGAGCGATGGGGACTATCGCCAGATGATCACCGATTATGAGCAGGGTGGCTGCGGATACGGTGACTTCAAAAAACGCCTAGCCGAAGCCTACTGGGATTACTTCGCCCCCATGCGGGCGCGCCGCGAGGAACTGGTGGCCCACCCCGAGGAAGTCGACGCGGTCCTGCAGGCTGGTGCCGAAAAGGCACGCGAGGAAGCTACCAAAGTCCTCAACCGGGTGCGCCGGGCTGTTGGACTGATCTAAGCCATGGCCTCGGGAGAAAAAGTGATGTCTTGACCAAAGTCCGGCGATAAGCGCGGTCGAGGCCGTCACCAACGTTAACCATAGTCACCCATCCTTTCGAAAATCCTCCTGGGTCCTCCTGACCGGCCGACCGAACTTTCCTTCCTTGCCAAGCGACGAGAGGAGACCGCAGGCGGTTTCCCGCCCCAAAAAAGTGCCCGGAGTTCTCCTCCGCAGCAACTTTCCTTTTCCCATCCTGACCTTGATCTCAAGCGGCCTGCGAGGCACCCGCGGACTTCGGAAATCCCACCAGCCGTGCGATGAGGAGAAAGGCGACATAGACTGCCAAAAAAACCCAAGGCTGCCAAGACATGACCCACTCCAACGACTGGTCGGCATCCATTCCGGCCTCCCTCTTGCGCCAGGACACCGCCCCGGCGAAGGCCAGGCTGGCCAGTCCGTAACTGATGTTGAAAAGGAGCCCCTTGACACTCAGGACGGTGGCCCGCCGGCCCGAGTCGGTGAGAGCATTCAAATAACGACTCATTAAAAAACCAAGATGGGACATCCCCGCCATCAAGGCCATCCCGGGAAGGACACCCCAGTAGGGCAGCGTGAGACCCAGCAGAAAGAGACAGCCAAAGGACCAAAGGGCCGTCATGACGAAATTGGTCAGTGGCGGAAAGCGACGCACCAGATGCCGGGAAACCCGGGGCGTGTAAACCCCAAGGAAAGCGGCCCCCGCCGCGATGAAGCCGAAGGTGAAGGTCGGGATCCCGATCAGGCGGTAATACTCGCTGTTGATGGTGGCGAAATTTCGCACCACCCCGTCGATCAGCAAACCGGCAATCAACAACAGGATGGCTGCTTTGGTGGAAAAGACCCAACGCGCCGCCGTCCAGGTCTGACGAAAAACCGCCAGAAAGCCTCCCGCCTCTTCACGCACCCCGACCTCGCGGAATCCCAGGGCAATGAAAAAGGCGGCCACCGCTTGCAGCAGACAAAAGACGATCGGGAGACGATGGGCCAGCTCCTCGTTCAGCCCGATGGCACCGGCGTCGTAAACGAGGGCCCCCACCACCATCGCCACCACCATCGCCGCCGACCGCAACTTCATCGTAATCTCCAACACCTCGTCCCATTCCTCTGGATCCACGAGACTGTCATAGGCCAGGGCCTCATCGGCCCCGCTTGCGGCCGCCTCGGCCAGTCCGCTCAACACCCGATTGACCGCACAGAA
>JALQTQ010000289.1 GCA_023263995.1 Akkermansiaceae bacterium
GATGTCCTCGAAATCGATGGTGCCTCCAACAACAAAGTCGATGAAGTCCGCTCGCTCCTCGAGTCGGTCGGCTTTGCCCCGGCCTCTGGACGCTTCCGCATCATCTACATCGATGAGGTTCACATGCTCACCTCCGGTGCCTTCAACGCCCTTCTCAAAACGCTCGAGGAACCCCCCGCGCACGTCAAATTCATCTTCGCCACCACCGAGCCCAACAAGATCCTCCCAACCATCATCTCCCGCTGCCAACGCTTCGACCTGCGCCCCATCCCCACCAGTATCATCGCCTCCCATCTGCAACACATCGCCCAACAGGAGGACATCAAACTCGATGACGCTGCAGCTTGGGCCATCGCCAAAGGCGCCGATGGAGGCATGCGCGACGCGCAGTCCATGCTGGATCAACTCGTGGCTTTCTGCGGCGGAGAAATCACCGAAAGCAATGTCCTCGATATCTTCGGCTTCACCTCCCGCGAAACCGTCGCCGCCCTTCTCCTCGGCATCCTCAAAAAGGATCCTGTTCGCCTCCTCGCGGTCATTCACGAACAGTTCGAAAAGGGCAAAGACCTCTCCCAACTCCTCGTCGAAACCGTCGGAGCCATCCGCGCCCTCGTGGTGGGCAAACTCGATGACAAATCCGACCGCGATGGCTTCCCCGAGGCCCTGTGGAGCGACCTGAGCGAGGCTGCCGCGCCCATCAAGACGGACCGCCTCCTCGCCATCATCGACACCTTTTCCGAAGCAGAAAGCCGGATGAAATGGGCCTCGAACAAACGCCTCCACCTTGAGGTGGCGTCCCTCAAGGCCATCCAAAACCTCAAGGAAATCCGCCTCACCGATGTCATCTCGGCTATCGGTCGGGCCGATCCCCACGAAATCGAACAGGCTCTCGCTCCCGGCCCATCGGAATTTTCGACCTCCCCATCCTCGACTCCCGCCACGGAAGCTCCATCGGTCGCCACACCTAACGCCAACACCAAAACCAGTCCCCTCGACAAGCTCATCGCGTCGGCACCCGAATCAGCGGTCGACCCCGAACCGCCCTCTGCGCCCCCAAGCCCAGCCCAAACCTCCCCTTCTCCGAGCCCGGAAAAGGAAACCGATACTGTCCCGCCAGAAAAAGAGGCTTCGACCGACGAATTCCACCACGACCCCCTCATCGAGGAAGCCTTGAAGGTTTTCAAAGGCCGTCTGAAGTCCTGACCCCCTGCCATGATTCTCCTCCGTCGCCTCTGGTCTCTCCTGCCGACGGTGTTCCTGGGTAGCTCCCTCCTCCTTCACCTCGCCACCGTCACTCTCTACCTGCGCCTCCCGATTCGCTTCGCCGCCTTCACGGTCTTCCCGGTCTGGGTTTGGGGTCTGATCGGATTGACCCTCGCCATTTTCCCCTACCTGTTCACTCGCCGTGCCGGATCGCTTCTCCTCACGATTGTTTGGACCGTCACCATCCTCCTGCTCGCCGATGAAGCCAAATCCCTCGGGCACCTCGGACGGGACAGCATCACCCGCAACCCGCCCGAACCCCACGCGGGCAGCAAGACCCTCCGCGTGGCCACCCTGAACTGTGCAGGACACGCCGACCCCGCCGCGGCCCTCGGTGACTTTGCCCCCGACATCGTCTTCCTCCAAGAAATGCCTCACGCCTACCGGCTCAAGCAGTTCATCGAGGAAGTCTTCGACGGCCAAGGAGACTACCGCTACCACGCCGCCAAGGGCTGCGCCATCGCGACCCGGGGCACCATCCACCACAGCCTACCCCTACCCCACTCACGCAGCCAATTGGTGGCTGTCGAGATGCCCGACGGACGTCACCTCGAATTGGTGAACATCCACCTCCTTTCAGCCGCCACCAACCTGAGGCTCTACCGGCGCGACTGCTGGTGGGAACACCGCTATAACCGCACCCAACGCGAAATCGAACTGGCCTACGTCCTCGCTGCCCTCGAACAACACACCGACTTTCCCCGCATCCCCACTCTGATCGCCGGCGACTTCAATGCCCCCGCGAACGAATCCATCCACCGCACTCTTGAACGACGCTTCACCGATGCCTTCGGAGCAGTCGGCACCGGGTGGGGCAACACCTACCACCGCAAACTTCCTCTCCTCCGCATCGATCACATCTACAGCTCAGAAAAGCTTGTCCCGGTCCGCAGCCATACTTTCACCGTCGAGAAAACAGACCATCGCATGGTGATCGCCGACTTTATCTACCGATAAACCGACACGCCATCGCCTCAAAAATCAGTATCGGGACGCCGCTTCCGGACTGAAACCCGACCACCCCGGGCCCGCCGGATGGGCTCGAAGACGTGGTCCGCTCCCGTCGCTTTGATTTCAGAAACCATTGCCATCAATTCCCCGAGCCGTCCCCGCGGCCAACCACGCTCCGCAAACCATCCAAGATACTCCGGTGGCAAATCAATCAAGGGCACCCCGCGAGGCGGAAAGTTCTCCGGACCGTATTTCCCGAACGGCATGTAAGCCTCCGCAATCTCGCCCAGGAGATTGCGAAAATCCTCGCGGTCAATCTCGGTGAATTCCATGGAACCATTCCTCACGTCATTCCCTCCGGCGTCGATCACTTTTTAGACCAACCCCACCATTCGATGAGCATGAGTTCCAACACCCAGGCACCCGTCGCCAAACGTTTCCTAAATCCTCAAACAAGTTCGGGCGTGATTCTCCCAAAAAAGAAAATCCGCAACCCCGATGAGAGATTGCGGATGACTCCGGAGCGAAATTCGGCGTCCGGAGCACTCGACAAGGAAAGGACTATTCGTCGCTCGTGCCCAGAAGCTGGAAAAGGTAGTAGGCTAACCAAGCCAGAGAAGAAAGAGCCGCTACGACGTAGGTCATCGCCGCCCAAAAAAGGGCATTGCGAGCACGCCCTTGGTCCATCGAGGCGGTGATTCCACTTCGCTCCATCCACGCGAGGGCCCGCTTGCTGGCGTCAAATTCCACCGGCAGAGTCACCAATGAAAATGCGGTAGTCACTGCCATACAGGCCACAAAAATCCAAAGCAGCCCCGGAGTCCGCAGCGCAAACATCCCGAAGATCGAGATCATGAAAATGAAATTCATCATGCTGGATGCGATGTTGGTCACCGGCACCATCGCGGAGCGGAAGTTCAGCCATTTGTAGGCCTTGGCATGCTGCACGGCATGTCCGCACTCGTGGGCCGCCACCGCCGCAGCGGCGACATTGCGCTGATTGTAGACGGCCTCACTCAGATTGACCGTTTTGTTGGCCGGATTGTAGTGGTCGGTCAGTTGGCCCGGGGTGCTGATGACCTGGACATCGCGGATTCCGGCATCCGCCAGCATCCGCTCCGCCACCTCCCGCCCGCTCATCGGCAAAGGAGCCATTGAGTGCTCACGAAAACGGCTCTTCATTTTGCTGCTCACCAACCAACTCACCAACACCGACCCCACCAAGATGAGAAGATAAGTGCCCGGAATCCCCATAAAGCCCGTCTGGGCTGCTGCAAGTAAATCAATCGTTGTCATCTTGTGCGGAGGTTAGGAGCCCTCCACCAAAAACGCAAGAGGCCGTGTGAACGAAAAGATCTGATTTTGACAATCGCCTGCTCCCGTCTATACCGATCACCCCGACCTCTATGAATACCACCAACATCCTCCTCGCAACGACCTCCCTCCTGATCGTGGTCGCGTTCGGCCTAACCTTCGGAGGCTTCTCGAAAAAACGGAACGATCCGGAGACTCAAGAGGAAGTGGCCGCACTCAGAAAAGAATGGGAAACCCTGCAAGCGGAACGCCGAGCCCTCGAACTGGCCCAGATGCAAGCCGCAGCTCCAGCCCCGACGCCTGCACCAGTCGCCACCCCCGCCCCCCTCCCGGTGGAGCCCGGCTCCGCCACCTCCCTCGACGATACCGAACGTTCGGAACTCGAGAAGAAAATCAAGGAACTGGAGGACAAGGCCCTCGCTCTTGAGGAAGAAGTGGAAATCGCCAACGCTGACCGCAACAAGACCAAGGTCGAGCAGGAAATGGCCGCCAAACGCATCGCGATGGCCCTCGACATGGGCACGGTGGTCTCCGCCAACAAGGAAACCGGGTTTGTCATC
>JALQTQ010000028.1 GCA_023263995.1 Akkermansiaceae bacterium
CTCAATGCTTTGTCGAGGGTCATGAGGGAAATGAGAAGGACGGCCTGGTGCGCCGGATGGGCGAGCCGGTGAAGCATCTCATGGTGAAATTCCTCCCGGTGCCGAAGTCGAAGACGGGGGAGCTGAGCGCGGAGTTCAACATCGTCCTCGGAATGACGCCGGACGATGGACATGAATAGGGCGGGTGGATTTTTCCTTCTGCTCCTTTGCGGGCTTCTCTTTGGATGCTTCGGAGAGGAGCAGGATTTGTTGGCCGGGCCCGACGGTTACGAAAGCGAGAGTGTCCTCCAGCTTCATCCCTCGCCGGTCAGCAGTACGGGGATCGATTGGAGTGAAGAGGCGGAGCTTTTGCAGGGTGATGTCATCTTTGAGCGCTTGTCCTCGGCTCTCGCAATGGAAAGGGAACAACTCGCGAAGATGATTCGCTTCGAATTCGATATTCTCGAGGAGCGGGTCCGCATCATCGTGCGCGGCGAGGAACCCGAAGAAGCCGGGGCGGTTTGCCGAACCTATGCCGACCTTTACCGGGAATACCGCAAGGAGCGGGAGGTGCGCCGGGCCCGCGAAGTACTGGACCGTCTCGACCGGGAGCTGGCGGAGAGCGAAGCAAAGGTTGAAAAAAGCCGCGCCGAGCTTGCCAAGCTGCTGAGTGAGAATGGTCTCGTCCTTCCGGGGACCGAGGAAGGGTCTCCCACCCTGGAAGAAGATCGTCTGACCTATCGCAAGGCGCTTGAGGCCCTGCGGGAGGATGCTGGGGAGGGGGGCACCGTTCCTGACGACGGGGTCCTGTTCCGCAAGGAGGAAAACCCGTAATCAGAGAGGGAGGACTTCATCGCAGGCGTCTTCCGGCTCGGTGGTCGATGACCCCGTCGCCATCGCGGTCTTCGCCGAATTCCATCGGCATGGTCCACTTGATGCCCCGGCGTCGTCCCTTTTGCACATGCTGCCGGTAGTTTTTCTTGGCGGTGGTTTCGGCAAATTCGTCGTTGGCTTTGACGAGGGCCTTCTTGATTTCGGCCATCGGCGTTTCGAGAGGGAGGGAAGTCATCACACGACCGGCCTGCCCGAATTCATCGGGCAGGATGACCTTGATCCCCGATGGTGAGAGGTTGCCGGTGAGGGCTTTTCTCCAGGTGCTGGCATCGGTTTCGAAATCATACTGGAAGCGCCCGATGATTTTGGAATCGTTGCTGACGGCTGGGAGGGTCTTCCGCGCGGCGTTGATTTCCTTTTCGCTCCCGGTGACCAGAACCAAGAGACGTTGGTCGGCGGAGGCGACGTTCAAGCCGAGGCGGAAGTTGGGGAAGTCGGGCACCGCTGCCTTCTCGGATGGGGCCTTGATGGGGTATTCCCGGGCGATGCGATCGAGGGCGCCGGCGAGGTCCGGCCCCAGCGCCTGGCCTGGTCCACGATGTCCCCGCGAGAGCCGCGTCTTGCCATCGGGTGAGAGAAGGCAGAAGGCGGTGTTGGCAAAGCGCCCGTTGAGGAATTTGCGCACGATCTTTTGGGCCTCCTCGCTCTCGAAGGAATCGATGCGGATGCACACGTAGTTGCGGGTGGCTGCGATGACCTCTTCTTGGCTGAACTCACGGTTCTGCGTCGCGGTGTAGCCGGGTCAGAAGACGCCCGGGATGCCGGCGCAACTGGAAGAGGCCGACATGAACAGGATGGGCTTGCCGGTGCGCCGGGCTTCTGCGAGGCCATCATCAAGGATGGGATACCAGACGATGCCGGAAGAGCCGAGGTCGGCTTCGCTTTCGCCCAGTTGTTCCGGACGGGGCCCGCGTTCGGAAGGCCCGCCACCGGGACCCGGGCCGGGCCGCCGTTGCGCGATGGCCGCCGGGGAAATGAGAAAGAGCGTGGCAAAGATGAAGGGGAGTTTGGCTTTCATGGTGGGTGAGGATGGCGCCGGGAGGATGAACCGCGCATGAATGGAGGTTCTCTTTTTTGTTCATTTTCTGTTCAGGTTCGTCGGGTTAAGGTTCTGGCTCGATGCGGATACTTGTGGTGGAAGATCAAGATGATTTGCGCGAGGTCGTGGCGGAGACCTTGCGGGAGGAGTCGTTTGCAGTTGATGAGTCGCCGGATGGCGAGGAGGGCCTCTACAAGGCCCTGAACTGGGATTACGATCTTGTCGTCCTCGATGTCATGATGCCGGTGATGGACGGGTGGGAGGTTTTGGAAAAACTCCGGAAGGAAAAGCAGACGCCGGTCCTGATGCTAACCGCGCTCGATCAGGTCCGAGACAAGGTCAAGGGATTGAATCACGGAGCCGACGATTACCTTGCCAAGCCCTTTGATTTGGCCGAGCTGGTGGCGCGGGTGCGGGCAGTCATCCGGCGGAACGGCGGGGAGCATCGACCCGAGATCTCGGTGGGCCGGGTCACCATCAACACCACCTCAAAGACCCTGCGCGTCGACGACCAGCCGGTCGAGGTCACGGCCCGCGAGTATGCCATGGCCGAACTGATGATCCAGCATCGCGGCGAGGTGGTAACGCGGGATTATCTCTACGAACATCTCTTTGATGAGAATGATGAGTCGATGTCGAACATGCTCGATGTCTACGTCTACAAGCTGAGGCAGAAGTTCGGGAAGGACTTCATCAAAACCCGCCGCGGCCAGGGCTATCTGGTTGATTCCCCTTAGATGAAGTTCTTTCCCCAGTCGATCCGTTGGCGGGTCCAGCTTTGGTATGTTCTGCTCCTGGCGGTGATCGTGACCTCCCTCTTGGTGGCCTTTTACCGCAACCAGCGTGAGATCAAGTATCAGGTGATTGACCGCGAGCTGACCGATCCAATCACCCGGATTTTGCCGCAGGTTGACAAACGACCTCAGCCTCCGCAACGGAATCGTCGATTGCCCCGGCCCGGCCCTGGTCCCGGCTTGGGACCGGGTGATGACTTCGAGCGCCCGCCGGACCGCCCACAGCCACGCCGGGAAGATCGAGAACTAGAATTGGAGAAGGTCGCGACCGAGTTGGCGGATCGCGGCATCTATGTGATCCATTGGACCCGGCGGGGTGAGGTCAGTTTTGCTTCGGAAGATGTTCCCGGGGCAAGCCAGGTGAGGCCGGAGGTCGAGTCCGGTGGGACCGAGCGGATCACCAAGCGGACAATGGATGGATTTCGGGAGGTCATCCACACCGGAGGGCCCGGGGGGGTCCTGATCTTGGGGAAATCGATCATGCCGCTGGAAGAGGAGCTTTCGTCGCTCGCGATGCGTCTGGTCGTGGTCGGGGTGGCGATTGTCGGAGGTGGGTTTCTGGTGGGCTGGTTTTTGATTGGGCGGTGCCTCAAGCCGATCGAGAGGATCAGCGGGGCGGCCCACCGGATCGCCGCCGGTGATCTCTCGGAGCGCATCGAAGTGGGTAATCCGGGGAGTGAGCTGGGGCAGTTGTCGGGAGTGCTCAATGAAACCTTCGAGCGTTTGGAACGGTCCTTCGAGCATCAGGTGCGTTTCACCGCCGATGCCTCCCATGAAATGCGCACGCCCATTTCAGTCATCCTGGCCAAGAGCCAGTTCGCCCTGAACCGGGAGCGGTCGCCGGAGAAGTATCAGGAATGCCTTCGCACCTGCCACGAATCGGCCCAGCACATGCGCGCCCTCACCGATGCCTTGCTGGAACTCTCGAAGGTGGATTCGGGCGAATTCATCTTGCGAACCAGTAAAGGTCAGCTTGCTGACCTGGTGCGCGAAGTGATGCAAATGATCGAACCTTTGGCCGAGGAGAAAAAGGTGACCATTGATTGCTCACTCGAGGATCTCACGATCGACTACGACGAACAAAAGATCCGGCAGGCCCTTTTGAATCTTTTGGGCAATGCGGTGAAATACAATCGCGAGGGCGGCACCATCGAGGTGAGCTTGAAAGGCGATCGACAAGGGGTGTTACTGACGGTGGTTGATACCGGGCCGGGGATCGCCCCGGAGAATCTCTCCCAGCTTTTTGAGCGCTTTTACCGGGTCGATCGTGCCCGCAAACGCGAGGGCCGGGGTGGCACTGGGCTGGGGCTGGCCATCACCAAGGCCATCGTGGAAGGGCACGGCGGGAGCGTTTCCGTGACCAGCGAGCTTGGCACAGGGACGGTCTTTGAGGTGCGGTTGCCCGGGCGGCACGGATCGGGCCAGCCGGAGTGAGGGACATCCGGTTCCCTTCCTACGACTGGGACTTCCAGCCTTTCGCCAATTCTTCAAGCGTCTTGCCGGTGTGCTTCTTCCAAAGGGAATCGTCGTAGCGCCCGTGGCGGGCGGCGTCGTTGATGAGGCGGACCAGTTCCTTGTTGTGATTCCGGGAGACCCAGTCGATGAAGTTGGCCGAGATGCGGTAGCTGGCGTCGTGCCTCATCTCCTTGATTTGTTCCGGAGGATACTGGGCTCCCTTGCTTTCGGGTTCATAAAGAAACCAGCGGATGTAGTCGGCAATGCCCTCGGTGATCCAGCTCGGCGTCTGTTGTGGATTCGGATTGACCTTGGTGGCCAGCCAGTAGTTCTGCACCACGTGGACCAGCTCGTGAACCACGCAGCCTCTGGCTTCCTTCTCGAGCTGGTTTTTGAACCAAGGCGCGTTCATGACGATGCGGGAGCCCACTGCGTAGGCTGGCGTTCCCGGCTGGACGTCGTTGCGAAAGGTCAGGGTAATTTCTGACGGTGCCCGATAGCCCGGGGACGGCAGCATCGCGACAATCTTGGGATACCATTCTAGGAGGATCGGCTTCAGATCGTCTGTGACCCATTCGGCATATTGGGGAGCCTCACTGACATCGACAATGAAGGCATAGTCACCGGCCTCGGCGGCGAAACGGATGACCTGCGGCTTGGGCCCGGTGGGGATCAACTCCAGCTTCGGGCCGTCTCGTTTCACCAGGTCGATCTCGCTGAAAAAGGTGAGACCGAAAGGAGTGCCGTTTTCGGTCGGTTTGATTTCAAAGACCAGTTGCCGGAGCTTGCCAAAATCACCGGTCAGATTGGCGGCATGACGTCCTCCCATTGGCTGGCCCGGCCGACGGGTATCGACCTCGGCCAGCTTCTTCCATCCGTTGTTCTTGAGCCTGGAATCGGGAGCGGGGGTTTGGTCGGAATTTGTTCCGTAGAGCGTGTAGACTTGCGGGCCCCGATTCTTGAAGTGTCGGGAGTAAGTCGTGATTCTTTCGAGTTCGATCACTTCACCAAGGTCGACCAGGATTCGGCCTCCCTCGGAACCGGAGGTAAAAAAGAAGTTCGCGCGGGGATCGTCATCTCCTGAGGGAAGCTTGCCATCGTGGAGGCAGTCCAGCGGCGCGCCATTGCGGTCGGCCCGTCCACTGAGAAGGGACCACTTGACCTCGGTGGCAAGGTCATTGGTGGAAGGTCCGGGAATCTTTTCAAAGGTGAAGCCCGATCCGAAGGTCAGTTGCTCGGTGGTGACGGTGAGATCCGCGATCGAGAGGAGGGTGGAAAGGAGGAGCAAAAGAGCAGTCCATGGCATGAGGAAAACGGAAGGGCTTGAAGTGGGAGTTTGGGTCGGATTTGGATCATTCGCCAATGATCACTACTTTTTCCGAACGTGGTCGCCTTTGGCGAGAGAAAGGAATTCCTTTTCCAGATCGGCCGCAATGTCGGGGCTTTCGTTGATGAGATTCTTCGTTTCCGACGGGTCTTTGCCGAGGTGGAAGAGGTGGTAGGGCTTTTCGAACGATTTTCCCCGGGGCTTCTGGCGTCCCCCGGAGCCGCTCGCGAGGATGAGCTTCCACGGTCCGCGGCGGATGGCGAAGAAGCCGGCCGCGGAGTGGTTGATGACGCCGGGCCGGGTTTGCGCGGCCTTGCCGCCCCGGGCCTCGGCGAGGAAACTGAAGCTGTCCTCGCCTGCGCCTTCCGGGAGCGGTTGGTCCACGGCCTCGGCCACCGTGGCGAGGATATCGGTCAGGCAGGTGACGCGGTCGCTGGTGGTGCCGGGCTTGATCCCGCCCTTGGGCCAGCGGACAAGGAAGGGAACGCGGTGGCCACCTTCCCAGACGTCGGCCTTTGTCCCCCGGAAGTGAAAGTTGGCCTGATGATCTTGAGGCCGGAAGCCCTGGTCGTTCTCGTTGGCAAGGTGATGCTTTTCCCCGTCCCGGCGCCGGAACATGAACGACCCATTATCGCTGGTGTAGATGACGAGGGTGTTGTCGGCGGCCCCGGATTCCTCGAGGGCCTGCAGGACGACTCCCACAGTGTGATCGACCTGGTGCACGAAGTCCCCGTAGGGCCCGAGCTTGGTTTTCCCGACAAAGCGTTGGTGCGGCCAGACCGGTTTATGCGAGGCGGTGAGCGGGAGGTAGAGGAAGAACGGGGCCCCATCGTCTGCCTTGGCTGATTCCTTGATGAAGGTGCCGGCTTGCTTGGCGAGGAGGTCGAGGCAATCGCCAGGATCGAAGGCGGGGTCCTTCGGCCCCTTGCGGATGTATTTCGGAAAGCCGAGCGCCTGCTGCGTTTTGGTGGTCTTGGCAACAGCCTGATGGTCACGGAGAAAGACGTAGGGAACCATGTCGAGGGACGCCGCGATGCCGAAGAATTGGTCGAAGCCCTTTTCGATGGGGCCGTCGGTGAAGGGTGCGTCGAAGTCGACTTTGCCATTTTCATTGCGCGCCCAGCCGATGCCAAGATGCCACTTACCCACTATCGCGGTGCGGTATCCGTGGGACTTGAGAAACTTTGCGATCGTGACCCGGTCGTTGGCGATGAGCGGTCGGTCGTTCGGGGGAAAGAGGACACCCGACTTGAGACGGGTGCGCCAGCAATAGCGTCCGGTCAGGAGCCCGTATCGCGTGGGAGTACACACCGCCGATCCGCTGTGGGCGTCGGTGAAGGTGGCCCCGCCGCCGGCCAGTTTGTTGAGGTGCGGGGTGGGGATCTTTGATTCCGGATTGAGCGCCTGGATGTCGCCGTAACCCATGTCGTCCGCGAGGATGACGAGGATGTTGGGTTGATCCGCGGCGTGAACGTTGGGGACCACGAAGGCACCAAGAAGAGCAAGACTATAGAAGAAGAGGAAAGGCCGGATCATGGGACAAGAGATACGCAGAAGGGCTGCCTTGTTTTCGGTGGGCCTGCCATTTGCCCCGCCGGATCAACGGGGATCAGCCGGAGACGGCCCCCGGAATGGGGCCCATCCGATTTGTGCTCCGGGTTCCATGGCGGAGGCTTGATTATTTATCTTCAATAAAAATCCGACAGCCGACTGACTTGGTGACAGGAACCTCCACCTTCTTGCCTGCCAGGACAGCTTCAAGTGCCTCTTTCAGATCGTGTCGGGTGGGGGCAGAACGGCGTTTTCCAAAGGTGGTGTAAGTGTCATCGATACGCCCTCGGTAGACTGTCTTGCCGTCGGGTGTCAGGACGAAAACCTCGGGGGTCGTGGTGGCCTTTACTTTTTTGGTGAGGCGTTGTTCACGATCAATCGCAACGGGGACCGTGATTTCAAAGTCCCTGAAATGTTGTTTGGCGTCTTCGGGAGCGACGTCGGGATTGGGGTGAATCTGGTAGAAGGCAACCCCCTTTTCCGCAAACTCCTTGCTGAGACGGCGCAGGGAGGGTTGGTAGAAGTTGGCGATGGGGCAATCGGTGCTGACAAAGGCAATCACGACCGCTTTTATTTTTTCATCGGACCACGGGGTGTGCGTCCTGCCCGCAAGGTCCTTGATGGTCAGTTCGGGCGGTTTGGCTGATGCCAAGACGGGTGGCCCCAAAAAGACAGCGAGGGTGATGATGAATCTCCACATGGGATGATCTTGTCAGCGGGTGAGGAGGCTTCGAAGGGCGTTGAGACCTTTCTGAAGTTCGGCCTGTTCTTCCTGATCGAGTGCCTTGTCGCCATTCTTGTCGTATCGCCCGAGGATCTGTCGCCGGAAGCGAGCAGGCACTTCATTTTCCTGAACGAGACCATCACCATTGCTGTCGTAGCTTTGGACTTCCATCTTTTCCTTTTCCGGCATGACGCGGCGGGCGACTGATTGCACGAGGTGACTTCGTTGAGCGTTGGTGAGAGCAGGAGCGTCTTCCTTGTTTTTGGGAATGACTGTGAGGGTGATGCTCCCCATCTCATCGGTCGATTCCTGCCCCCACTTGATGCGCCGGGGTGGGCTGAAGGGGTTCTCCGTATTCCCTGCGGAATTGTCATAGGTGATCTTTGATTTCAAAACCGTGCCTGCGGGCAGGGAGATTGGCTTTTCAAATTGATAGCGGTCCTGCCAATCGAGGTCCCAATCCTGAATGTCCAGCAAGGTCATGACCTTTCCGTCTGGAAGAGTGGCCGTCATGGTCATGGTCCGGCAAATGTAGTGGGCGTGACCGCCCACCAGAACAGCTTCCACCGGCACCGGAAGAGTCATGCGGTCCTCGACGAGGTAGTTCTTTTCGCCGGCCGGAATATCGATCCGGGCAGTGCGACCGAAGACCGGAGGGAGTTGGATGGGAACCAAGTTTTTGTCGGGAGCTTTGTCGGTGAAGTAAAGGGCGAGTTCAGCTTGCTCGGTCTCTTTCTTTCCTGAGGGGTGGAAGTGGGTTTGCATCACGATGTCGGAACCTTTCGGGAGGAACATCGCCAAGTCACCCGGGAGCTTGGCCGGGGTTGCTCCGGGAACATGCCCGCCGAGGCCACTCGCGCCACCAAAGGCTCCTGCCACGGGATCACCACCAGCGGTGAATTGGCCACGGAGAAAACTCATGCCGCGAAAACCGGCCTGGCCGTCCTTGCCATCGTCCTTGCGTGCCTCGCCGCTGGAGTCGATGAAGAAGAGGGCGTGATGCACTGAGGATTTGGCCTTCGGGCGCAGTTCAACGGCTTTGACCCATTTGTCTTCGGGCAGTTGGAGGGGAAAAAGGAAGGAGCGGTAGATATCCCGTCCTTCGGCAGGAACTTCAAAAGAGCCTTTCATGGTCAAGACGAGGTCCGGCTTGCCAAGATACCAGGTGCTGGGGAAGTCGGGCAGGACCGGCTTCTTTTCGGGATCGCCCTCCGGGGTGCCCGCTTCCACCCAGGCGCTGAAAAGTTCGATCTCCTCGTCGCTCAGGCGGCGATCATTGGCAAAGTGGATGTTTTCGTTCACCGGTTTCCATGGAGGCATGTATCGATCCAGCAGGACTTCTTCGATCGTCCCTGATCGTTTGCGAACGTCCTGGTAGGTGATGAGGGGAAAGGGACCTGACTGGCCGGGCCGATGGCAGCCGGTGCAGTTCTCGTGGATCAAGGGGGCGATGTTGTCGTTGAAAGTGGTCTCGGCCATGGACGAGATCGTGAAAAGGGACAAGAGGACAGGGATTCTAATCATCGGGGTGGTGGGCTGGATGGTCAATGGAACCGGGCAAGGGCGAATTTGTTTCAAAATTCCCGGGTTGATCTTTCGGCCCGGGGATTTTTGCCTTCAATCGGCTGGGGGGGGATACGACACCCCGACCTGAATGGTAACAGTGCCCTATACTCCAGGCTGGAGCTCATCTCTTTTTTGCTGAGAATCTGATGACAAAGGTCTGGCCTTTTTCAAAGTCGCCGCGGACCGGGATGGTGTCTCCGCGGTTGCCTTTCATGGGTTGCACCCCTTCATGGAACTTGATGAGGATGAAGTCGTCGGTGATTATCGGTTTGAATTCTGCGCCTTCCAGCAGCTTGAGGTCGGTGAGGCGTTCGGGCAGGAAATGAACCACGGGGCGGTTGTCCCAGTCTCCGCGTTCGTTGGTCGTGATGGTGAGGGTGTAAGTGCCGTCCTCTTCGGTCAGCGATTGTGACCACGGGAGCGGACGTTTCGGCAGGCGCGCTTCCCAAGCCGGGTCGCCGTAGAGAACGACAACGTCGCGGTCGGCTTCCAGCCCGCGCCGATGGTGGTTGTTGGCGGGAAGGGTTTCGAGATTGTGGATGAGCGCGATCTGGTTGGCATGGTGGGCCTCGGCAAGGGTGAAGCGCCCGGCCTGGAGTTCGGAGAAGTAGTCCTTCACGCCCCAGCCGCCAAAGCCATACCAGGTGGGGATGGTGTAGCCGACCATCTGGTAAACCCCGGCGGAATGCATCAGGGCTAGGGCCATGCATTGCCGATCCGGAATGTGGGCGATCAGGCAATTGCCCACCGCGAGGTGGACTTTCGGGTTGGGAGAGTGAACGGGATGCCGTTTTCCCCGGGTATCCAGTCCGTAGAGCTGGCCGTCCTGGCAGCGGAAGTAACCGTTGCGGTAAGTGAAGCCCAGCTGCCAGTCCCGTTCAGTGGCGTGGCCGCTGGTGATGAAGACATCGGGCTGGTCTTCATTCAGGGAATCGACGATCAGTTTGGTGGTATCCTGCACGCATTCGCCCGGCGTGACTTTCTCCCCGGGACCTTTCCGCCACATCGCCTTGGCCTTGAGTTCGCTGAACATCACGCCCTCGTGGTAGAACTCCAGCGGGGAGCCCACCGTGCCGGTCAGGGCGCGTTTGACGTCGAGAGGCTGCTGGTGTTTGGCAAGGCGCAGCGCGTCGGTGGCCTCGTATCCCGTCACGATTCCCCAAATGAAATCCGGGTAGGGGTCGTCATCGAGTTGCCGCGAAAGTTGGTGCATCTTTGCCACGAAAGCCCGGCCTGCTTCTTCCGGTTTGGCGACCACGCAGGCATATTTGGGAAAGAGTCGGCGAAGTTCGGGTAAGGTCTCATCGAGCGACTGGTCAAACTCCAGCACGGTGCCACTGTGTTTCTTTTGCAAGGCGTCCACCACGGGTTTCCATTCGGGGTCGGCGTGCGTGGTCTTGCTGACGACGATGGCGTAGGACTCGGCTCCGCACACAAGCGGGGTCACACTGAGGGTACTGACCACGGCAGCGATTTTGAGAATGGTTCGGATCATCACGAATAGGGAAGGGAATAGGCGAAGAAACAGGAATGCTTCCTCCGGATTGTAAGTCAAGGCGGAGTCGGTCGGGGTGTTTTTCTCAGAGGTTCTTGCCGCCCTTTTTTCTCACTTTGTTTCATCGGGGATACCGAAGGTCTGAAGGTAGCGGATGAGGTCGGCGAGGGCTTGGTGAGAGAGCCCGGTTGCGAGGCCCTCGGGCATGAGGGAGAGTTGGCTCGCGGTGAGGGAGCGGATGTGCCGTCGGGCGAGCTGGCGGTCGCTGCCATCGAGAAGACGGAGGGTGAGATGGTCAGGGTTTTCCGAGAGAATGCGGCCGTAAAGCGACGTTCCCTCCTCGAGAGTCACGGTGTAGCCCAGGTAATTTGGATCGACCGATTGGTTCGGATCGAGGATGGAGGTGAAAAGGCCTTCCTTGCTGCGATCGGTGATGGCGCGGAGGTCGGGGCCATTGGTCGTCTGGTTGTCTGGTGGGAAGTGGCAGGCGCTACAGCGTTGATTGAAGATGCTTTTGCCCTTTTTTCCATCGCCCTCGAGTTGGAGCGCCGGGCGGAAGGAATCGAGGTAATCTTTTCGCCCGGTGAGCAATCGTTCTCCGAAGATCCGGCCAGAAGCCTCGCGGATTTCGGGATCTCGGTGGGTCAAAAGTTGTTGTCGCCGGGTGGGGTCGAAGTCGTGGCGGGAGAGTTGGCCTTGTTCCAGGGCGTTGAGAGTGGCGATCGTCCAGCTTTTCCGTTGGAGCAAGGTGTCGACCAT
Source organism: Akkermansiaceae bacterium (assembly GCA_023263995.1). Taxonomy (GTDB): domain Bacteria; phylum Verrucomicrobiota; class Verrucomicrobiia; order Verrucomicrobiales; family Akkermansiaceae; genus SW10. The sequence continues at coordinate 11,584 of JALQTQ010000028.1, forward strand.
GTCCATCCGAGCCGAGGGCAAACGGGTGGACCAGGATGGGAAGAGCAGGGCCGGAAGCTGGTCTCCGGCCAGGCGGGCGAGCGCGGCCAGCGAGGCTTTTCTGGTGGCCGCTGGTGTCCCCGGGCCCAAGAGGGAAAGGAGGGTCGCTTGGTCCTCCTGATGTCGCTCCTTTTGCCGACCTAGCAATGAGGCGGCATTCGCACGGGTCGCTTCAGGAAGCTTTTCATCGAGAAGAAGGTCGCGGGCGGCGGCGAGCAACGGACCGAATTGTTCGATATCGCCAGGATATCGATCGAGCCAGGACGCCAGGTGCCCGGTCGAAGCGGCGGGGAGGGTTTTGGGTGTCAAGTTTTTGAAATGTGCCACCAACAGTTGGCGCACCGACGGGCTGTGTTTCCGGGGAGTGCGGATGAGGTCGTTGATGAGCGTGGGGTGCGCGATGATGTTCGAGGCAAAGCGGTCGGTGTGGGCGAGTGCGGAATGGAAGACAAGGGCGCGGATGAGGGGGTTATCGGCGTGTCGACTGCCGTATCGGATGAGCGCGTCGCTGGCCGCTTCCTCATCCGACAACCCCAAGGAGCAGGCGGCTTGGAGTTGGACCGAAGGGTCTGGATCGTCGAGCATCCCGAGAGCGCGAGGCACGAGGGCGGGGAATTCGCCCCAGCGGGATTCCGCAAGAGTCAGGGCATGGCGACGGATCTGCGGATGGGGATCGACGAGGGAGTGGAGGAGGAGGTCGGGCTTCAAACGGTCGATCCCATCGAGAACAGAGAGGGCGTGGAGCCTGGCCAGGGGGAATTGGTGGCCCTGCGTCATGTCGATCAGGAGCCCGACGACCGAAACGTCCTGGCGTTCGACGAGAAGGCGGTGGGCCTGATCACGGATCACGCTATTCGGGTGGGCCAGCGATTCGACCAAATCGCGAGCACTGGCTTTGTCGAGCAGGGGCCAGGGGCGGGGAGGTCGCCCCTCCGGAATCACCCGGTAGATGCGGCCGAATTGCTCCCCCTTGCGTTCGTAAGGTTGCATCTCCTCCTTTCCGTCTTTGGGAAGCCAATCGGGATGCTCGATCATGTAGCGGTACATGTCGACGACCCAGAGGGCGCCGTCCGGTCCGGTGCGAGCCATCACGGGGCGACACCAACGGTCTTCCGATGCGAAGAAATCGGGTTCCGTGTCGGACCCGGGTCGCTCGGCCGTGAAGCTGTAGCCGTCCCGCTTCAGAATGACGTGTTGGACGAGATTGTGAAAGGGTTCACAGGTGAAGGCGTGGATGGCGTTGTCGCCAAAGAGAAGGTCATCCCGGAGGATCATCGGGGAGCACGCGCTGGTAAAGCGACCTGAGTTGTTGAAGCTGTGGAATCGTTTCTGTGGTCGGGAGGCGGCGAAGACCCGGGCGTTTTGCGGACGCAGCTGGCGGCGGGGGTCAGGCGCTGGATAATCGGGGTTGCGGTCGAGGTAGCGCTGTTCGAGGACGTAGTGCCAGAGAGGGAAGCTGTTTTGCACGCCAAAGGAATTGCCCCAATCGTCGCGGGTGCGGCCAAATTGGGAGGGCCCGGAGAGCGGCTCTACCAGGCCCGATTCAGGATTGAGGCGAAAGTCGAAGCTATCCAGTCGGGTGGCCTTGCCTGATCTTGGGGAAGTGATGGTGGTCCCTTGGGCGTATCCCGCATAGTGGCTGCCGTTTGCTCCGTGCACCCAGTTGTCGAGCCCCCAGTGCAGGCCGTTGACGCGGAGCTGTTGGTTGCCTTCCTTGAATCCGCGGAAAAGGATTTCGCGTTTGTCAGCCCGGCCGTCGCCGGTGGTGTCCTCGGCGTAGAGGATGTCGGGGGCGGCGGCGATGAGGACCCCGTCTTTCCAACTCATGATCCCGGCCGGAAAGTTGAGGCCGTCGAGAAAGAGGGTGGAAGTGTCGTATTGGCCATCGCGATCGAGGTCCTCAAGAAAACGCACGCGTCCACCGGGTTTGCCGTCGATACCCGACGGGTAATCTGCCATTTCCGCCACCCAGAGCTTGCCGTCGGGTCCCCAGTCGATGGCGACCGGGTCCTTTACCAGTGGCTCGTTGGCGACGAGCTCAACCCGGTAACCTTCGGGAACGTGGATGGCCTGCAGGGAGTCGGACGGCGAACGCGGTGTTGATTCAGCTTCCGGTTGAACCGAGGCGATCTTTTCCAGCGTGACCGCTTTGAAATGGCTCTCGATTTCCGTGGGGGAGAGAGGGCGGGAGTAGACCGCGATGTGGTCGAGTTTCCCTTTCAGATTGGCGAAATTGTCGATTCTTCCTCCGAAGAAAAACTGCGGATGGCCGCCCGGGTAGCTTCGTTTGAAGGAACCATCGATTTCCGGAGTGGGCTTGCCGTTGAGGAAGACACGCAGACGATCTCTCTCGCGGGTCATCGCGACGTGATGCCAGCTTTTCGGTTCCAGCGGGGTGATCCCGGAGAGGAGGCCCTTGCTGCGATTGCCTTGGTAGACGATGAGCTGCCCTGGCGAGGTGTGTGTTCCTCCGATGCCCAGGGAGTCGCCTTCAGCGTCCGGGTCTCCGTCGATCCCGCGTGAGAAGAGATAAGCGGTGACCGGGCGGCGGTCGTTGGGGAGATCATTGCGGAACCAGAATTCCACACTGTAAGTGTCGCCCATGCCCTTGAGGTCGGCCCGAAGTCGTCCGCCATCGAAGGTATGGCCGGTGACTTCCTCTTCGAGGATGGCAGAGGGTGAGCCTTCGATGAGGTTTTCACCTGACTCTCTCAGTGGCCAATAGGCGGTTGGTTTCGAGTCCAGGATCGCTTTTCTGTATCTCGTCGTGGCACCCCGGTCGAATCTTGCCGGCGGGGCAGTCCGGGTCACTCCGGAAGCGAGATAGTGGCGCCGGGCGTCTTCTTCGGTCAGAGTGTCTTGGAACCACGCGACCTCATCAATGCGTCCTTCGAGGGGCAGGGAGCCGCCGAATTGGAAATCGGAGAATTCGGCGTCCGTGATGGCGGCATCGACCCTGGCTTGCCGGATCCCATCGAGGTAGAGCGTGAGATGGGTTTCGTTGCGGGTGAGCAGAACGTGGTGCCAAGTGTGAAGTTCGGGAATGGTCGAACCCGCACGATGAAAATCGTTGTTTTCAAGAATGAGAGAAGGTCGTTGGTCGGCTTTTCCCCCGACGCGGAGGCGGGTCTTTCCGAATTGCAACAGGTCGCCGGTGTTGTCGCGGGCGTTGGTCACCATGCCGTTCCAGAACCAAAAGGAAAGGCTTCGCGCTCCGGCAATCGTGGCCGAAACGGTCCCTCCGACAAGCTGGAGGGAGTGATTGTCGGAAAACGACGAACTTTCGGGACCGGGAAGATGGTAGGCCACGTTTCCCTCAATATGTCCGGTCCACCGGTTTCCAGAGCAGTCCTTGAGAATTCCGCCCTCGAATTCCTCGCATTGCCAGTAGGCGAGAGGTTGGTCGGCAAGGATGGTTTCGGCGTATCGATCGCAGCGCGGGGCCATCGGTCGGCGTGGTTGTCCGGCGAGTGACTCGAGCGAGTTGAGGAGGGTCTCGACGATTTTCGGTTCGGCCTCCACTTCGAGGCCGGCGGTGCGGGCCGGCCAGGTGGTGTATCCGCCGAGGGCATGTTGTTCCGGAGGTGGAATGTAGCCTGCCGCCCCATTTGCCAGTTCGATGTTGAAGGTGGACTTGAAGGGGCTGCGGGCCTTGAGTTTGAGGCCGGTGATGGCGTAGACCTCGTTTGGGGTCATCGTGATGCCGAGATCTCCGATCCGGAGGCTTTGCAGGACGAGTTCTTCGGTGGGGTTTCCCTCAAGATAGCGGGCCTGTTCGGCATACACTTCTGGACGGGTTTTAGGGCGCCGTCCCTTCATCGCTTCGAGAAGGCGGTCAGCCCAGGCCAGACGCTTGGCCTCAGGAAGCCGACGATCGAGGGTGAGAGTTCGCTGGTCCATGCCGAGGGTTGGATGGTCCTGGTGTTTGATCTTCGCGGCGGCTTCCCTCGCGAGCTGCACCAGGCCGTCGGTGTAGCCGGAGATTTCCGATTTCTTTTGTGGTCCGCGGTAGTCACTGAGATAAAGGTCGCCGCTGGTACCCTGGGTCATGGCACACACGGGTTCGCGGCCGCCAGCAGCGAGTTGCTTGGCGAGGCGGTCGGAGAAGAGGCCGAAGTAATCGGCCGGTCCGCCACCTCCGCCGTGGTAGTGCATCGAGAAGTTGGCGATGACTCCGAGTGGTTTTCCGTCGAGGGCCTGAATGGAGAGGATCGAGAGCTCGTCGTCGATCGGGCCAGAGGGTCCGATGTAGTTGGGATTCTGGAATCCGGGGTGCATCATCGCGCGCACGGTTTTTTCGCCGAAGGGATCGGTGAGCATCTTGTCGGGGCGGGTGATCCAACGGCGGCAGTGGGTGTATCCGTTGGCCTTGACCTGGTTCCAACCGATGCGGGCGGGCTCAAGCTTCTGGTGCGCCTGAATAATGCCCTCGGCAATTTTTCCGGGAAGGAAGCGGGTGTAGGCCTCGTCGGCCATCGTGCCGAGACAGTAGTCCATTGTGCTCGGGGCGGAGTGGGTGTGGGTGGCGGCGATGACGATTTTTTCGGGAGGGATTCCGGTGGCTTGGAACACAAGGGATTTGGCATGGTCGCAGACGTCGCGGGGAATCATGCAGCTGTCGACCACCGCGAGGGCGATGGTGGTGCGGCCCTTTTCCAGAATAAAACAGCGGGCCTTGAGGTCGCCGGGATTCATCCGACCACGCCGTCTTTCGGTGAAACCGCCATTGATGAGGAGGGAGTCGAAGGGCGGGGTGATGTCTTGAATGTGGGCCCCGGCCCGGAATTGCGGCTCGGCTGGCTTGGGATCCGCGGAGAGCTGAAGGAAAAGTCCCCCAAGGCAGGCGAGGGTTCCAAGGAGAAGGGTGAGGGGACGCTTTGTCATGATTCCACAGGGAGACAAGCTTCAGAATGCCAGAAGGAGGGGAGCGGGCAAAGCCGCAAAAACAATGCCGACCCAGGTCAAAGCCCACTCCTGAACCACGAGGACCTGCGATCTGGCTATTTTTTGGGAGCGGATTTCTTGTCTTTCCGATCCTTGATTTCCTGCTGCCGTTCGATCCACGTCTTACCTTCCGTGATCCATTTTTGGGGATCCTCCTTTTTGAGGTAATGGGCGAACCATTCCAAGACCCGGTAATGGTAATCGACCATGTTTTCCTCCTGACGGAGGCTGTGGTTTTCGCCGGGATAAACGAGCATCACGAGGTCGTCTTTCCCGGCCCAGCGGGCGGCGTTGTACATCTGCACTCCCTGGTTCCAGTCAACCGCGCCATCCTGGTCGCCAAAGGTCATGAGCAGTGGGGTGTTGAGCTTGTCGAGAAAGTGGATGGGTGAGTTGCGGACGTAGTTGTCGAGGTCCCGCCAGAAGGGGGTGTCCATGCGCCCTTGCGATTGAGCAAAGATGCGGGTGTTGGTGCCCCCCGAGTTCCAGTAAACGCCCACCGACATGCTCATCATGTTGGTCAAGGGTGCGCCGGCCACCCCGGCCGCAAAGAGGTCGGTTTGGGTCACAATGAAAGAAGTCTGGTAGGCACCCCACGAATGGCCGATGAGCCCGACCCGGTCCTTGTCGATCATGCCGCTTTCAAGCACCTTTTCGACCGCCGGAACGACGCATTCGACAGCCGAGATCCCCGGTTCCTGTGGGCGATAGACAATGTCGGGTTGGAAGACGAAGTATCCTTCCGCCGAAAAGACCGATTGGTTGTAGGGATGCTTCTCGCTCGGGGTGACGTATCGGTGAAGTCCTTGCGAGCGCTTTTCGTAAATGTAAACGACCATCGGGTATTGCTTCCCTTCCACGTAGTTGGCCGGATAGGTGAGCATTCCTTGAAGCGGGACGCCGTTTCGGTTCTCAAAATTGACAAGCTCGGAGCGTCCCCAGAGGAAGTCTTTTTGAAAGGTGTTGGTTTTCGTGACCTGCTTGAGCTTGCGCAGGTTGGAACCCACGAGAAGATCAGGGGAATCGTCGGTGCGCTCTTCGATCAGGGCAAAGACTGCGCGGTCTTTGGCCGTGGTGAGGCCCGCAATCGAGGCGTCTTTCCAGACCAAGGTGTCGATCTCCGGCGCTTTGCGCGGGTTCCCTTTCAGCGACAATTTGGCGTAGCCCGATTTCTTGGTGAGTTCCCCGTAAAGGCTGAGATGGAGAGGTTTGCTGGGGTCGATCCCGCCCCTGTCGTCCTCGTCGAAGTTGGCCGACGAAAGACGATGGCGGATCTGATCGTCCGCCCCCGATGTCAGCCGGGTGGTGAAGGCTCCGGTGGGGCTCACGCGCCAGATGTCGAAGCGATCGTAGAGAAGCACCGCCGAGCTGTCCCGAAGCCAGGTTCCCCGATCATAGGGTGGCTTTTCGACGGCCAGCGTGTCATCTTCTTGGTTGGTGAAGGCCACTTCGAGACCGGCAGTGAGGTTGCGCTGCTTACCGGTCTTCACTTCATGTGACCAGACGTGGCCCTCGCGGAGGAAAAGGAGGAAACGACCGTCCGGGCTGGAGGAAAGTTGATACTTCAGGCCCTCGATGAGGCGTTCCCGTTTCCCGGACGTGGCGTCGATGAGGTAGAGGTCGAAGAGCCGTGGTCCGAACATCGCGGTCCGTTCGTGCGGGGTACTGTCCCGCCCCACCGCAAAACGCCCGTGTCCGAGGATCTCGACGCTCTCGGTAAGCTCATTGGCCAGTGGCACGAGCTCCCCTCTGACGGGCCACCACACCGCGCGGCGGGTGGGGTTTTTCCTCCTAGCAGCCAGCTTCTTTTGTAGGGGCATGATGACGGGATCCTTCGAGTGCCAGACTTCCACATTCGAATCTTTCTCGATGGTTTCCCGCAGGCTCTTGCCTTTGGCGGTTGCTTCGGGTTTGGCCTCCGGTTTTTTGGGCGCTTCCTTTTGCGGCTTTTCAGGGTCCTTCGTTATTCCAAGGGCGGCCGGCTTGTTCTCCCAGGCTTTCAGGTCGCAGAAGATCGCCTTGCCATCCTTTGACCAAGCCAGGCCGCCGCCGGTCAGATAAAGATCTTCGGGGAAATCCTGATCCTCGGTGTGCGTGTAGACGGAGAAGGTGGACTTGCTTTTGTCAAGATCACGCCAGGCCAGAAGGATGTGCGACACGTCTTCCTTCCCGGCATGTTTCATCTCCCGCAAGACGGCGAGGTCCATGGCATCGTCCCGCCAGACCAGCGCGGCATATTCCTCGTCGCTGGTTTCGAGGGTGCGTAGCTGGCCCTTGGCTGGATCAAAAAGCTGGAGGGAATTACTGATCGAGGGGGAATCGACAACGAAGGCGAGAAGCGATCCGCGTTCGCTCCAGCGGTGTCTCACGACATTGCCGAAGGTGCTATCCAAGCCGGTGGCGAGGTCACGCACGATCAGGACCTTGCCGGGGCCTTTGGCGGATTGATCCGAAGACCGAGCGACGACTTCCATGGCGGCGAAGCGGCTGTCGTTGCTGAAGGAAAAAGCACCGACTCCGTCGAGTTCGGTGGGTTCTCCATCGGTGAGATCATGCAGGTGAACTTTTCGTCCGGCTTCAGTCGGACCCCTGCTCTTTTTGGCCTCCTCCGGTGTCCGTTCGATCGTGACCGCGAGCCACTGGCTGTTCCTTGAGAAAAGCGGGCTTCCCCCCTGCTTCCAAGAATCGACCGGCTCGTTTTTCTTCGATTTGAGGTCCTGCAGGAACAAGGTCTTGGTCTCGTCGACGCGAGCGATGGTGTAGACGAGCCACCGGCCATCGTTGGAGAATTGTGGTCCGCCAAGCCGCTCCCATCGTCCGTAGTCAGCCGGGGTGATGGCTCGCTTCGCTTCGGCGACAAGGGTGTCCTTTTTTGACGGGCGCTTCTTTTTCCGCTTCTTCTTCTTCTCGTTTTTGGAAGGCGCTTCAACCTCCGGTTTGGCGGCTTCGACCTCCTTGGGCATTTGGCCCGGCAGGATCGGGCTTCCGATGAGAAGGGAGAGAACCACGACGACGCGAGGACACAGTTTGGAGGAAAGAGAAAGGGTCAACATGGTGGAGCCGGATGATGGTGAAGGGGGGACGAGCAGTAGCCTGTCGCCTCGTCCTCTAGAAGTTCAATTTTGAGGGAAGACAGCGGGTTGCAAGCGCTTCCTCGACGTGGCACCAAAAGATCTGCCCAGTTGGAAGATCATTTGCATCGCCGCCCCAGCGCCAACCGAGGGTGGGGCCTTCGGAGCGACCGTCATTTCCCTGATGCCGATTGAGAACCCTTTGGCCCCAAGTGGCAAAATGAGGAAGGAGCCGCTCACCGATTGGGCGTTTCGTTAGAAAGCGGTCACACTCCCCGGAGCTCGCTGGTGGCGTCTCCAAAGCGTCCGACCTTGGCTCCCATTTTTTTGAGCATCCCTTTGTAAAGGGAGCAAAGCGGGGTGCCCGGGTCGCATTCGAGGTGGCGTCCGGTCCGGATCTGTCCGCCCGCTTTTCCGGCCAGCACAAGAGGCACGTTGCGGGGGTTGTGGCTGTTACCGTCGCGGATTCCCGATCCGAAAAGCACCATGGAATTGTCCAGCAGGGTGCCTTCGCCTTCTTTGATTTCCTTCATCCGACCTAGCATGTAGGCATATTGCTCGACATGCCATCGGTTGATGAGCTCGTATTGCTTCAGCTGGTCCGCGTTGTTCTGGTGGTGGGAAATGGAATGATGTGAGCCGCTGACTCCGTCGAGGAAGGAAAAGTTTCGCCCGCTCACCGCGTTGCCAAACATGAAGGTGCTCACCCGGGTGGAATCCGACCAAAATGCCAGCGTCATGATGTCCATCATCAATCTGACGTGCTCTTGGTGATTGAAGCGGGGGCGCGCATTGAGCTGCTCTTCGATCGAAGCCTTTCCGTAAGCCGCGGAAATCCTGCGATCCAGTGCGTCCATGTGCTTGAGAAGTTCCGGGGCCAAATTCTCGCCCGCTCCCAATCGGCTGGCCTCGTGCCCGATACGACGCTCCACTTCGCGCACGCTTTGGAGGTACTCATCGAGCTTCTGTTGGTCGTTTTTGCCGAGGCGATTTTGCAGGCGGCGCGCGTCGTCCATGACGAGATCGAGGACCGACTGGTTGTCGGCGTCAGTCTTTTGTCCCGACTTTGATTTCGTCCGGAAGAGACGGTCAAAGGCCGCCCGTGGATTGATTTCGCCCGGCAGGGGAACGGTCGGAGTCTTCCAAGCGATGTGGGAAGCGTAGAGGCGGGTGTAGTTGACATTGGTATCAACTCCCGAAGCGGTCGGTTCGATGCCCAGCTCAAGGGAGGGGAGTTTCGTGCCTTGGCCCACTTGCTGGGCGGCCAACTGGTCCATCGAGATGCCGTTCGCATTGATGTCCGATCCGGTCGTCTTGGTGATGGTTGTTCCAGTGAGCCACCCCGAGGTTTTGACGTAGTGGCCGTCTCCGGTGAAGGAGGCTTTGTTGGAAAGGCCTGAGATCACGAGGATTTCCTCTTTCAGGGCCTCCAGGGGCGAGAGGGCCGGCAAAAGCTTCATGTTCGATTTGCCGGAAGCCCCCCAACTGTCCGAGCGTACTCCGTTGGCAAAAAACAAACAGGCCATACGAACCGGCGCGGCCTCCCCGACGGCGGCATGAACGGGACGCATCGCTTCGAAAAAAGGCAAAGCGAGGGTGGCACCGACACCTTTGAGCATGGTGCGGCGGGGAA
>JALQTQ010000290.1 GCA_023263995.1 Akkermansiaceae bacterium
TCAACTTGGGCTGCACTTCCTTGGCCTGGGCCTCGAGGGCGTCGTAATCGATCCGCTCGTCTTTCGCACTCACCCCGTAGTGGGTCACATCGTAAAGCCGACCCGAAAAGTTGGCGGGATGCCCGTGCGTCAGGTGACCGCCATGGGCCAAGTCCATGGTGAGGATCTTGTCGCCCGGCTGCAGGACCGCGAAGTAGACCGCCGTGTTGGCCTGCGATCCGGAATGAGGCTGCACATTGGCGTGCTCGGCCCCGAAGAGCTCCTTGAGCCGGTCAATCGCCAGTTGCTCGACGACATCGACATTCTCACACCCGCCATACCAACGTCGGCCAGGGTAACCTTCGGCATACTTGTTGGTCAGGAGCGACCCCTGGGCTTCCATCACCGCCGGGCTGGCAAAGTTCTCGGAAGCGATCAGTTCGATGTGACTGCGCTGCCGTTTTTCCTCGGCCACGATGGCCTGAAAAACCTCGTCGTCGGTCATCGCGAGCCGCGATCCCGAGGCTTTGCACAGCCGGCGCTCGTGGCGTCCGCCTTCAAATTTGGTGGTCAGGAAGGCCTCCACCATCTCAAGGCCTACCTCGGTCGGCACCACGGTCTGGCCGAGACAAAGGACGTTGGCGTCATTGTGGGAACGGGTCAGCTTCGCCTCATCAACCGTGCGCACGTTTGCCGCCCGCACGTCGCGGAAACGATTGGCCGCGAGACACACCCCGACCCCGGAAGTGCAGACGAGAATCCCACGATCGGCCCGTTCCTCGTTCACCGCGCGCGCCACCTCGTTGGCATAGTCGGCATAATCCACCGAGTCGGTTCCGTGCGTCCCGTAATCGACCACCTCCCGACCGGCGGCCTTGAGCGCATCCACGATGGCATTTTTCAACTCAACTCCGCCGTGATCGGCCCCGACAGCAATGCGATAAGACTCAGCACTCATTGGATGCCCCTTCCGTGGCCTCTCGCCACTCAAATGGCAAGCGCACACTTGGAAAAGGGGGCCCACCCTCCGACCCGAGGGCTCACCCTCCGACCCGGAAGTCCCGGTCTCCCGTGGCGGGCTCTTGGCCGGGCTCGAAACTGCAACAGGCCGACGCTTTGTCGTCTTCGTCCTTCACCTCCACCCGTGGGGCGATGGTGACCACGAAACGATGACCACGATGAAGCTGGCCGAAATCAAGGGCACCCCGGGCCGTCTTGAAGCCTACCGCAAGCTGCCGGTTTTGCTCTTTTCGGGCTCATCACTCCACTTCACGACGTTGGATTTGATCAAGATCAGCCAGATCCTGAGGTCTCCCCGCAATCTTCTTCGCCCCCCACCAAAAAACGCTGGAAGGCCCGCATGAGTTTGCGGGCCTTCTCCAGCTTTAGCTCGCCCCAGAGATCAAAACAAAGCATGAGCAGGAACCGCTTTGAAGGACCCACCTTCCCGTGTCTCATCCTCTGCAGGTCACGGTCGGCAGAGTGATCGAAAACCAACGGATATTGTTGGTCATCGGAGGATCTCCCCAGCTGGCCCCACACCGGGAACCTCCAAGCTCCTTCCCGTTTCCCCCTCCTATTCTTCCGACTCTGAATTGGGGTCGGCCGGTTCGTCGTCGGTCCACTTGGCTTCCTTGACCGTCGAGTTGCTGGTCTTGTATTCCGCCACTTTCTTGTCGCCGTGCCAGACTTTGATCCACACGCCCTCGAGGTCGTCATCGAGTTTGTTGCGCGATCCGTCGTTGAAGACAAAATCCCCATCAAGCTCAAGTTCCATCACTTTGGCGGACCCGGTCTTGACCAAAACGCTGTCACCGTCATCGAGGGGATCCACCTTGACCCTCCCGCCGTAGAACTTGGGGGGCTCTTCCAGTGAACCGAGCTTCACCGAGGCCTTGGTGTCCACGTAAATGCGGTAACTCATCTCCAAGCCCTCCAGATCCACTTGAGACCGGTTCTCGAGTTCGACCTTGAAAATCCACTCATCGAGCTTGTATTCGCCGCGGTCCACCCGCGTCTTGTCGCCTTTCTTGATGCGCTCTTTATTGACGTCGAGTTCGAACCGGTAGTTCACGTCGTCGGGAATGACTGGCCCGGCACCTTCCGTCTTCTGGCCCCCTTCCTTCTTGTCCAGATCCGCCCAGACCTCGACAAAGAACTGATCATCCTTGCTGAGCTTGGTGAGCGGGATGGTGTAGGTTTTGCCGCTGGCCAGTTTCAGGGTGACCTTGGATCCGGACACGCCAACAATTTCGGCCTCGATCTTGCGACCTTGAGTGTCGGTGAAGGTGCGCATTTCAGCCGATGACGGATGCAGGGTAAACACCGCCAGCGAAGAGGCCAGCGCGAGGCGAGGGAGCTGTGAAAACAAGTTCATGACGGGAGATGCTCATTTCGAGCGCTTTCAGGTAAGCTCAAAACGTACCGGAATTCAAGGCCGCGGTCGGTCGCCGGAGGATTTTCGGCCCGCCCGGACTCCCGGCACCCCTATTGTGTCGCGCGCCCCTTCAGAAATCCCAGAATCCCGCCCATCGCCTCATTGAGAACCCGGGAGGTCATCTCGTAAGCCGACCGCCCCATCCCGATAGGGTCGGGCACATCCACCCCGACCCGGCCATTGATCTCCACGAAGTCGCAGGCGAGATGGTATTTCTCTTCATGCTCCGGATGCATCATTTCCAGCATCCCCAAATGCCCTTCGGTCATGCAAAAGACAGCCTCGGCTTCCGCCAGCATCTCCTCGTCGACCATCCGGCTGCGAAAGTCCGGCAGATCGATGCCCTGATCGCTCAGCACCGCCAAAGTCTCAGGACTCGCCGAGCTCCCGGGGTGCGCCGCAACTCCGGCCGATGAGACCTCAAAATCACTTCCCTCCGCCGCTTTGCGAAAAATCCCTTCCGCCATCGGGCTCCGACAGGTATTTCCAGTGCAGACGAACAGGACCTTGCGTGACATGATGGTGACGCTAACGGTTCCCCAGATTCGCTCAACCCACAATTGCCCTCCGATGAAAGTTCTCCTCCTCCCGGTCAACCTGCTCCTCGCCGCGCTCTTCTTTGTCTTCGCCTGGTTCCAGCACAACGACATCGATCCCGAAATCTACTCCAAGCCCTCCTTCGGCAATCCCACCCTCGATTCCGTTCTCTGGTTTCTCTTCTACGCCGTCATCGGCCTGGCCTTCCTCTTCCTGATCAAACGTCGCCTCCCGTTCTGGTATTTCCTCCTCGCCATCCCAGCCTGCCTCCTTGAGATGTTTCTCTCCGGCCCCGGCCTCTGGGAAAACCTCTTCGGCGACAAGCCCTTCACCATGACCGGACAATCCATGTCGGGCACCGACCCCCGAGTCGAGCTGACCCGCGAGTTCTTCGGCGCGGTCATCGCCCTCGCCGGAGTCCTGTTCCAGTTTTGGCAAAACAAGAAACTGCACGCCAAAAGGTAAGCACTCCCCTCTCCGATCACGAACTCCTCATCTTTCCAAATGCCTCTCCCCGATAAAAGTCTCGTCTCCAACCTCGCCGCGCTCGCCCTGATCGCTCTCGGCCTCCTCGTCGACGCACCTTGGGCCGCCCTCGTCCTCTCGGTGGGTCTCTTCGCCTTTTCCGGCGCCCTCACCAACTGGCTCGCAATCCACATGCTTTTCGAAAAGGTCCCCGGCTTTTACGGCTCCGGAGTGATCCCGGCCCGCTTCGAGGACTTCAAGGAAGGCATCCACCAGCTCATCATGAACCAGTTCTTTACCACGGAGAACGTGAGCCGCTTCTTCGAGGGGAACCACGGCCACGACGGCCCGGGAATTGACCTCGTTCCGCTGGTGGAATCAGTCGACCTCGACCCGACCTTCGAGGCCCTCAAGGAAGCAGTGGTGCAATCGAAGTTCGGTGGAGCCATCGCAATGTTTGGCGGCCCGGCGGCGCTCGATCCCATCAAACCCGACTTCGTCGCCAAGATGAAGTCGGCGATGAAGAACATTGTGGCCTCCGACGACTTTCAGGAAAAGCTCCAGGCCCTCGTCACCCGCGGCGGCGATCACTCCGAGCTGCTCGACCGCGTCAATGTCATCGTGGAACGCCGACTCGACGAACTCACCCCGAAGATGGTGAAGGAGA
>JALQTQ010000291.1 GCA_023263995.1 Akkermansiaceae bacterium
ACTCGCAAGTGCTCTATCACTCCCCAGCGTCGCTCCGCTGCACGCGGACGTTCTCTTCACCTTTACGGAGGTCGGCAGCGATGTCGTGGCGACGACAAGCGGCTCGATTGGGACCGGTTGGTTCAGTGACTGGAACGCCTCGCAAACTGGCATAGGGAACTCGTTTTTGAGTGCCAGCACGATCCTCGGGAAAAGTTCAGCGGGAGGCATGTGGTACTCCGGGTCGGCTGGCCTGTTTACATTGAACAACCAGCTCAGCGGCGTCAGTGGCACGATTAATAATGGATCGGCAACAGGTGATTTCTTTGGATACAACGGCGATGCAAACTTCTTTACGCCGACGGGCGTCAACGAAGGCGAATCGTTTTCGCCAGACACCACCATCACGTGGGCCAATGAAACATTCGCTTCGCTGGGCCTCGATACGTCGCTCTCAGAAACGCCCCTTGTGCTTTTTACGCTGAACAACAACGACACGATTAGCGCTCGTGTCGCCGCTAGCACTGGCAACTCTCTCTCTGCCATTCCCGAACCATCCGGTTTCTTTGTCATTTGTGGCTTACTCGGAAGTTGTCTGTTTTTACGACTTCGTGTGAGCCGGTAGACAGATCTCCCTCGGAGTCCAAGCAATCTGAGGAATGCTGGCTGATGAATGAAACCGCCGAAACAACCGCCTCGTAACTGATCACCGTTTCGCGGCCCCGGGATTCATCCGGTGCGGTGGACGAGTCGCGGAGGAGGAGGTCATGAAGGCAGAAGGTGGCGTCGTTCAGGTCGGCCTGGATCGCTGATACATCCGCCAGCAACCGAGCCACCTCGCTAGCCCACCCGGCGCTGGTTTCCGCAGGGGTATCATCGGTCTGGGTGAACAGGTGGACGTCGAGTTTGATCCGAGCAGTGTGGCGGGCTCCGGAAACAGGGCTGGTGTCGGAGGTGGCGAGCACGATGCAGGGACGTGTGCGCAGTTCGTCCCGATTGGCGACGTGGAGCGGGACGGAGGTAGGGATTGGCTCGGGGCGATTGTCGGCAAGCCAGGCAGCTAGCTTCGAGGCGAGGGCGTCTTCGATCAGGTTGGGCATCTGACCGGGGCGGTCGCGTCAACGTGCGACCATTGTAGAGGAAATTAAATTCCGCTGAACCACTCCTTTTTCACCTCGACGGCTTCAACCATCCGTACTTCCACCCCCAAGCCCAGTTCCTTCAGTTTGTCAGCAAGGGCGTCGCCATCAATGAGATCTATGGGAGGCGCGCCATCTCTTGTCGCTTCCTTTGTTGCCTCCTTCGAGAATGTTCCCGTGGTGATGAAGAGCCCCTTATCGGCTCGACCTATCATTGAACCGCGAAAATCCCTAATCTGGCTTGGTGAGACTACCCCTGAGTAGCGCTTGCACTGGAACACAACGTGAAAGCTCATCAAGCCATGGATTCTGGCGATGCCCTTCCCGTCGATTCCCCCGTCACCTGAACGTCCGGTGACCTCAACTTGAATGAAGCCAGATTCACGCAACAGGCGTTGGACCAATCTCTCAAATGCGGCTGGATCGAGGACCTTCGTCAGAACCTCAAATAGTTCCTGTCGCCAGCTCTCGTCATCTTCATTCGTCTCGGAGGGTTCGTCGGGCTCGGTTTTTTGCGTCTTCGATTCTCGCTTTTTCTTGGCGCGCTCATTCACCACGCGGACCACCTCGTCAGGATCCACCTCGCTCACTTGGTCTGCCGCTTTCGTGAGCGCCCAAACGCCGCGTGAGGAATTTTCTAGCAGCCCGAAGTTCTTCAGATAAGTCCTGGCCCAAGCCAATCGGTACTCGACTTCAGTCGTATTACTTTTCTCCGGGTCATGAAGTTGCTCCAACACATCATCAGGCAATTCCATTACCTCAGTCGCCTTCGTGTTTAGCTCGTCAATGGTCGCCGATCGGCCCAACTCCCGGAGCGCCGCTAACAGTGGGTTATAGAAGTCGCGATAGCGCGGCATTGCTGGATGGATTGCTTTTCTGGCCATACTCTGATCCATCCTGTTCGATTATGGACGGATCGGCAACCCCTACGTCGAGGTTAGGCGGCTCGCCGCAGCCTCCGTTTGGCCCGATCGTTGATCTTCCCAAGCGACGTGGCCAGGGCCCGGCGCAACCGACCGGCGGCAACCTCCATCGCGAGCCTGACCCCGGCTTCGGTCAGCACCTCGTCCATGTAGTCCAATCGGCTGATCAGGGTGACCGAGGGCTTGGTTCCCTTCTTCACCGTGGCACTTCCCGGAGCCTTCCGGTGGCGGGTTGTCCAGTGGGCCGCACCACGCACGCGCCCGCCAATCGCCTTCGCGGCTTTGATCCAGACGCCCTTGGCGAAGCCAACCTTTCGCTGAGTCCTAGCGATGTAGTTGTCCAGGGCCTTCCGGCTGGTGACGATCTGGGCGGGCTCGCGCCGGGTGACGTTCGCCTGCGGACCCGTCCGGCTCTCATGGTGGTGCTTCGGATCGAGTCGGCCGACCGGGAGGTGCTTCCACTTCGAAGGAGATTCGGCGAGGGCCTGCCGGGCACGGGCAAAGCGTCGGTTCTTGATGTGGGCCCAGAATCGGTCGGCATGGGGCGAGTTCGCCGCCTGGGCGCTCTCGTAGGCTTGGTCGGGGATGGCAAAGACTTTGAGGATGTCGCCTGCGACGGCTTTCTCTCCGAGCTTCTTGGCCTTTTGCGAGAATCCGTAGGGCCGCGTGTTCCGGGCCAGCTCGACGGCAAGTCCTCGGGCCTCCTGCTTCACGAGCGATTCCAGAGTGCGTCCGACTTTCTCAGGGTAGCGGTTCAGGAGGCGAGCCACGTCGCTGCTACCCTTCAATCGGGTGGAGAATTGGATTGGATCACTCATCGGTGGTTGAGAGGCTGAGGGTCAGGAGGGGAGAGCGCGGGTGATTCGAGACCTGGACGATGCGGTAGTCGTCGCCATCGACCTCGATGCGATCCCCGAACTTCGGGAGAACACCCGAGAAGGCATTCGTCGGCACTCGCAGGCTGAGGTCCGGGCTGTCCACGAAGCCGCCCAGGTCAATCTGTTGGTCGCGTCGAATGCGGCTGGCAAGAACGAGGAGGTCGAAGCCATTCCAGCGGGCCTGGACGCCATGTTCGTTCAGAAGGTGTGCAAGATCGGTGAGGATTTCCGTGTCGAGACTCACGCCCGGGAGGGGCTGTCAAAAAGCTGCGGTAACCTCGGTTTGAGCTGAGTCGCCTGCTCTCAAATCGAAATTTTCGATGAGGTTGCGCGCTCTTCAAAGAGATCTGTTCGTGTTACTCGGAGGAGTTTCCTCGAACACCCAGCGCAAGTTTGAGCGACTTTGCACTGTCCCTGCTCCAATTCTTGGTCGGCGATGAAAGTTCCCCGGCCTGTTTCAATTCCAAATTCCGAGCCCGAGCCTTGGCTAGGCGACGCTTCAACTCACGCGCCGACACCTTTGCCGAGCTGTTGTGCTGCTTGCGCGTAATATTGCTCATGGCGGGGAAGATAGTGCAGAGCCCCGTATTGCTCAAGATCAATTAGGTCGATTTCCGGCGTTCCCGCTTCAACGCCTGTGAGCCCGAGATTGTGAAGGTAAAGGAACGAAACTGAACGATCCGTACGGTAGAGCGACGTTAGGTGGAGAATGTTTTGCTGAACATCCCGGTGGTTCTTTGGGAGCTTTTCGAGTGGGACACCCCGACCGACTTCCCGCTCTCGCTGGACCGCTCCGTAAAGGGCGAGCTCCAGATCGCGAAAAACGTAGGCCACTTCGACTCGCCATTTGTGTTTCAGGGCCAAGTCGATCATAGTAACCGCCCAAGGCAAGACTCCCAGAGTTCCATCCCAGATCAGGCATGGTTTGACGGTGGGTTCGTTGCGCAGGGCAAAGGTCTTTCCGGCACCCCAGCCTCCCGACATAAACCGAACACGCTTTCGTTTGCCGCGATCTTTGATTTCTCGCAGGAGGCGGTCTTGAGAATAGCGCCAGGCCAAATCCCAGCTTGGGGCGAGGTCCCGACTTTGGCCTTCTTTGGGTTGCCGGGCGTATCGGGTATCCAAATGTCGCGCTATGTCCGTGCTGATCACACGGCCCGAGT
>JALQTQ010000292.1 GCA_023263995.1 Akkermansiaceae bacterium
TGGGCTGAGGGCTCGGCGGGGTCGAAGTCGGGGAAGGTGTAGACAATGCCATCGGAAAAAAACCACCCAGCGGTGTCGAAGGGGGTCGCGGTGTTGTTGGTGATCTCGATAAAATCCGGGAGCCCAGCTTTGGCATTGTAGTGGATTTCGGAAAAAATCACCTGCTCGGCTTGAAGGTGGTGAGAGGTCAGGAATCCGAGAAGGAGGATGGTCTTGAGAAAGGAATTCCGGAGGAGGTTCATGATGCGTTGTGTCTAGCCTACAGGCTGAACAAAACCCCTCGTGATTTCAAGGAGGAAGGGTTCGCAGAGGCAGGTCGCTCGTTTCTTTCATCAATGACGAGAGGTGGAATTCTTGAGGAGCCGAAAGAAACCCGATGTTGGAGAAAATTCCTTTTCGAGGATCTCTTCCAGATCTCAAATTACCTGATTCGCTGACGTCGGGCCTGCAGACGGTCATCTCTGCTGGGCCCTCCGGGCGCGCCTGGTTTTGAATGATCTCAGGGGCGGGGGATGATGCGGAAGCGGACAAAGCGTGCCGGATCGTTTCCTCCGAGAAAGACGCGATAGCGTTGAAACCCGTCCGCTCCGTTCAAGACCGGGTCGCTCGGGAGGGGAAGCTCGGTCCATGCGGAAAGATCGGGTGAACCTTCAGGAACGACAAGGAAATCGTCCACCCCGGAACGCAGTCGGAAGTCGAGGGCATCGGGGCTCACCTGTGGCTCGCTCGACCCGAGAAGGAAGGCGGCCAGTCCTGCTGAAGGTCCGTCGTAAAACACCTGATCGCTGGTGCCGGGTGAGCCTTGGGCTGCCACGCTGGCGCGCCAGCTTTCCGCCAGTGAGAGAGCGGGGCGGGTCTCGGGTCGCATCAGGGTGAGCGAAAAGGAATCGCCGTCTGCGGCTTCAGGCCACGGGGCGCGGTCGTTGTATTGAAAGTCGAAGATGATCAAGCCATCGGCGGCAGTGAGGACAACTTGCTCGCCACCATTATCGAGTCGGGTGAGGTTGGCGAACTCCCCGGCGATCTTGAGGTCGCTGCCGTAAATGCTCTCGAAGGCGGTGCGGTTTTCCACCACAAGGATTCGCTCTCCGGGGGCGAGTAGCGTGTTGGGGGGGAAGGTGAACTCGATGCCGGCGGTGAAGGCGGCATTGGTGAGGTCGATGGTTTCGTCAGGCGAAAGATTGAGCAGCTCAAGGAATTCGGTGCCCGGATGATTGTCGTCCGGGTGGTAGTGAATCTCGCTGATCCCGAGGTTTTCGGCTGAGGCAGGGGTTCCAACAATGAAGGTGGCTTTTTGCAGCGCGGACCAAGACCCGCCAGTGGTTCGCACGCGGGCCAGAACTTCGGCTGAGGCCGTGAGGGTGACCGGACCCGTGTAAGGCCTTGGGAAATCAATGGGGTCGCTGCCATCCAGCGAGAAGTAAACGGTTCCAGCTCGTCCGGTCGTGTTTGTGATGGTGAGAGTGAACCCATCCGGCACGATCCCTCCGCTACTGGCAAAGGACGGTGGTGGGATGAAGTTGGAATCGATCCAGTTGGCTCGCGCTTGTAGCCAGGATTTCATGGCATTGGTCCTTCCGAGCCAGCTGTCGGCGGTGAGGCCACTCTGGACTGAGGCGAGGCCGGTGGTGATTTCAGCCACTTGGGCATCGATAATGGCGGCCATGTTGGTGTTGGAAAGCGGCCCCCTGCGAAGTTCGAACCATCGGTCCTCGTATTCGCGTTGGAATCCGGGATCCTCAAAGAGACGACCATACCACAGTCGATCGGGACGGAAATAAAGGTTGCCGGTAGTCGAGCCGCCGTAGGCCCCGTTGTTGAAGTCCCACATCGGTCCCATGCGCAGCTTGCGGTCGTGCGACGAGACCCACGGAAACATGCTGAGGAGAAGACCATCACCCTGCTTGGCGAGGGTGAGGAGCTGCATGTAGTCGATGAAGTCGGTGGTGTCGAGGAATTGGCGGTATCCTTCCTGAGGGTCGAGCCAGTGTGTGTTGTCGTAGAAGACGTCCTCGAACTTGCGGAACCAATTTTCGATGGCATTGCGCTGGGCCTGGTTGATGCGATAGCCGTTGGGGTCCTCGAAATTGATGAAGGCGTTGTATTGCCTTGGGATGTCGTCGCCTCGTCCCGCCAGATTCGGGGGAGTGGCCTGAATTCGGTCGGGACCCGCAGTGTGAAAGAATTGCGGGGATGTGGCTCCATTCTCGGCCGGAAAGCCCCCCACCGGTTCCGGGTCCATGCGGTTGATGCTATGAAGCCAGCCGCCGGTTGCGCCGTCCTCCGAAAGTTCCTCGAATTCGAGGCGCTTAGAATCCCGTTTGGGTTTTTCGAGAAAGACGTATACGCCCCGGCGGTCCGAGAGGGTGAGGTCGCCGCCGTCTTCGTTGACGAAGAGATCGACGAATCGGAACTGTGGTGCCCACCGCCCGGTCTGCCGACTGAGTTCCCAGATGAAGGTGTTGTAGAGCAGGGTGCGGTCGTAGTTGGGGTGCGGGTAGTAGAGGATCCAGTCGGATTCTTCGGCCATGCCGAGGATGCGAATGGTGCGGTCGTTATCGCGGTCGGTCCGCCAAGTTTCCACCGAGTAGGGTTTCGGGGTCCACGTGGAGGAAAAAGCTCCGCGGACCCGGATCCCGATTCGCGAACTCTGAGCGGCGGGCCCGGTGAGGGAGGTGTTTCCATTGACCGGGTCATGATTAAAGACCCCGAGGAAGGCCGCTTGGCGGGCGACCTGCCTCAGTCCCCCTCCGGTCTGGGTGCTGGTGGACCAGCCTTTGTTGGGAATGGAGCCGCCATTGAAATTCTCCACCACCAGGATAGGCAGGGACGAGGTGTAGGAGGCGAGCGAGGCATCAAGTCGGAGATAGGATCGGGTGCGGATGGCCGGGGGGTGCCCGGGCAAGTATGAGGCTACCCGGACCTGCGTGGTGGCATCGATGGTGATGGGGCCTTGATACGGGATTCCGCTTTCCTGTTCCGGAATGGAGCCATCGAGGGTGTAGAGAAGGGTGGAGCTGTCGTCGGTGGACAGGGTGAGTTCGAAACTTTCGCTGAAGGTCCCTTCCTCGCGCGAGAAATTGGCCTGCGTGGGAGCCGGGAAGGTGCAGTTCCGGGCCGCGAGAAGGGTGATGGTAACCTCCGATTGGTCCGGATCATTGGTGGTCAGGCGGAGCGAGTTGGCAAAGCAGCCGTCGCCGGTGGGCAGGAAGGTCACCGGAAGATCGGCCGAGGCTCCGGTCGGGATGACGAGCGGGGTGGAGGGTGCCTGAAAGGCTGAGCCGGTACCGATGACCGGGTTGACGGTGAGGTCTTCGACCGGACCGTCGTTGCGAATGGTGAGATGCCGAGTGGTGACGACCGGGTCGAGTCCGAAATCGACGAGACGGTCCACCGCGAGGACGGGAGCGGGATCGATCGGGGTTTCACCTACAAAGCGGAATTCTCCGATGCCCACGCGATCGCCGCCGCCGAAGTTCTCGAACCAATTGTCGGTGATGGTGAGCCGGATCGTGTTGGCGGAGACCACCTGGCCGAGCGACAAGGTGGTGGAGGCTGAGGTGGAAATCGCCGGGGAGGTCATCTCGATAGGCGGGCCGAAGGTCGTGCCGTCGTCTTCGGAGAACTCGATTCGGAAGGACTTCCCTTCATTCCCGTTGGGAGCACCGAAATGGTAGCCCCAATAGACGAGGTCGCTGAATTGGTGGGTTTCGTCGAAACGAAAGAGGACGACCGGGGGCGGGGCAAAATTGAAGTAATCGGCCGAGCCCCCGCCGGGAGCATTAGTCGTCCAGGCACTCGATCCGCTGGCCGCGCTGTGGGTCACCGATTGGTAATTGTCGATGGTCGGGGTTGCCGAGAGGCCGGACCCGTTGGTGAGGTTGGCGACCGGAAAGAACTCCGTTCCGATAAGCAGGGTGGTGGACGAGGGGGTGAGGATCTTGCTCGCCGAAAGGGCGGTCGGGAGGAGGGCGAGCAGGAAAGGGGCTTTCATTGGTGGGAGGGGGAAAAAAATCCACCCGGATCGAGACCCGGGTGGATGATCAGGAGAGG
>JALQTQ010000293.1 GCA_023263995.1 Akkermansiaceae bacterium
CGAAGACGGGCGGTCAGGTCGGCCGCGGCAGCTCCCGGTCCGAAGCGGTCGGCAAGCCATGCCAGCGCGCCCTTGAAGTCTGTTCCAAGGACGTGGGCGGTGAGGTCGATGGCTCCGCCGCGCCCCGTGCCTGCGGTGTGGTCCCACCATTTCGACGCCTTGGCTCCCTCGCCAACCGTGATGTTGAAGCCCTCGGCCTTCCACCGGGTCTTCTCCGTCTTGTCCTGAACGAAACCGAGTGCGTCCAGGACATCGGGGAGGGACAGGGCGCGCAGGCGGGCCGAAAGCGCCTTCTGCTCGTCCATGGCGGCTTGCAGGCGGTCAGCACGGCCCTGTGCCTTCGCTGCCTGCGCCTCAGCAGCTTTCCGGGCCGTCCGGTCGCTCTCAGCGGTCCGGGCACGGGCAAAGACTGGGCCTGCCTGCTTGGCGAGGCTCTGGCGCTGTTCTGCGGCCCATCCTTCCGGGTCCATCAGGACGCGGGGTGGGCGTGCGATCGAGAGCTTGGCGATGGGCTGAGCGATCTGGCCGTAATGGCGCTTCACGCGCTCATGCTCGGCGGTGCTTCCCTCGATCCCGCGAGACAGCCCCAGAGCCTCCACAGAGGCCGCGTAGTCGGTCTGTTGCTGGGCGCAGCGGCTGGCCCCTCCTACCCACCGACGGGCGTTCAGGTGGCCGTTTTCGGGGTCCAGCGGCACAATGAAGCCCGTCAGATGCGGTGTCCGCTCGTCGCCATGCAGGCGCAGGTGGGCGATGTTCTCCCGGCCATACTCTTCGACCAGCCACGCAGTCGAAGCGTCCAGCCACTCCTGCTGCTGGTCCTGGGTGGCCTCGGCCCACCATTCCGGGCTGGCCGTCAGGAGGACTTCGAGGGCAATCACGGAGTTTTTCCGGCGGCGCTTCTTGCCGTCCTCGTCCACATTATCGAAGGACGGGACAAGGGCGGCAACATCGGCGGCGGGATCTTCGCTGCCGATCAAGACACGGTTCAAATGTGCCCGGTTCGGATCTGCGTTGGGGGTCGGTGAAATTCGGTTCATGTGAAAGGACGATGCCGAAACCGTGCCCATGTTCTTGTGCTTGGAGTGTCGGTAGATGGCGTATGCGGTCATGGATCATCCCTTTCCGGGTAGATTTTGGGGTCCGGGGTTTCCCCGGCGATAGGAACAAATTAGGAGGGATCGCGGAGCGGCCCGTATAATTTGTGTAGTGAGTATCTAAACTTATCTTCTTAAGAAATCATGAAGCTTATCACCTGAGCTCCATCTCTGGGTCATTCATCTTGCGCATTTGCAACTGCGCCAGTCCACTGACCATTCCAAGTGCCATGTATTGGAGGGTCTCTGGCATCTCTCCATCGTTCCCCACCCAGAGGCCAATAATGAGCGATGACATGTCCACATCATCGTCATGACTGGCGATTATCGCTGCACGGGCTGCGACGATTTCTGCTTTCTTGAGACCTTCTTCGCCCATTGCCATTTTGATGTTGTTGCGAATGATTTCTTCCATAGTGTCTCCGAGGGTATGTCCCGGGTGATATCCGGGCGTTCATAGGAGATTACCATTGCCGGACGAAATTCGCATGATGACATATGCTGAAGCCGGTCGAATTTTGGGGATTAAGCCCGAATCTGTAACTAGACGTGCGAGAAATCGGCGGTGGCGCAAGGAGCTAGGGAATGATGGTTTGATGCGTGTGGGCATTCCACTCGATATCATTCCTAGGGAGGTCCCTCCTGACGTCCCTCCGGCGATCCCCCCTGATAATCCGGATAAATCCATAGATGCGGCCCGGATAGCTTCGCTCGAAACTGAAGTCAGGTTACTTCGCGAGACCGTAACAGATCTTCGGCAGGATCGGGATGCTTGGCGCGATCAGGCACAACGCCGCCGAAGTTGGTGGCCTTGGTCCAGCACCATACCGAAGTAACGAGTTTGATAAGGGATAGGAGATAAGGAAAATGTTCGGATTTCTGAAGCGCCAGCCTCCAGAGAACAAGCTTTTGCTCGATGAGCTTCAGCGGATCACGGATAACTACCGTGGTCCGAATATTTTTGATGGCATTGTCGCAAGCGCCGCAGCGAAAGAGATTATGACTGGGATCCGGAAGGATCCCAGCTTTGCAAAGGAAACGATTGTCCTGGGCGGTTGGTCTGCTCGCGATGCGGCTTATCTCGTCGTTTCGGAGTTCGCAGCATCTGTCCTTCAGTCAGGACATTTGCACATCTACAGAGGCGTCTTGAACGACCAGGGGAAGGCTTATCTCCGGCTCTATAAAGCTTGCGTTGGCTCTCTCATGAAATCTGGCCGCTACTCTGATCAAGAAGGCATCAATGCCATGCTTGATGTTGAAAAGCTTATTGGTGAAGTGGGCTAGAGCTTAACTTCCCCTGTCTCTGGATCATGATCGAGCCCCGGAAGCTCTGGTTCCCCTGCCGCCTCTTTCATCATCGTCTGGATGCGACGTGCGACCTGCGAGTTGTGCCTGTCACGCTTCTTCACCAGAGTCTTCGTCCGGAACACGGCATGATCTTTGGTCGTGTTCCACGCCTTCCAGACTTCATTCGGGTTGAGGGCGTATGCGTAAACGCCATTGCCTACCCGTATCCTGACGATCACGTTGTTATCTTCCAACCACTTGGTCAGGCGGCGGACGGTGATTTCTGAAACGCCAGTCGCTTCTGCAAGAACCTCTTGTGACGCTACCAACACTCCGCCGTCAGAATCCATGTTCTCTGCCAAGAAGGTATACAGCTGAGCTGCTGTTGGTTTCTCTGCCATCAACCAGCGGAGGCGCTTCCACCCCAAAGAATAAACCTGGGTGAAGTTGCTGTTTTTTTGCTCGTCGTCTGGCTCGACCTGCGCCCGCATGTTCATTTTTGTCCTCAAAACCGCCGCCGATCATCTATGTACGGCATCTTATCACAAATGTCAAAAAGTCGATCACGTATGCGAAAAACTATATCACAAATGAGCGCTCTGACCGATCACCCTAGGTGATCGGTCAACCGATCATCTAGGGTGATCGGTCAAGAACTCATAACTATCTGAAAAATAAAGATATATATGTTATTGGATTCTCATCTACTTCCCAACCTTCCGGTCAGAATGATCGGAGAAGGTTGGAAGATGAGAATCCGAACCTGAAATGATCATCTTTCTACCCAACGGCATCCGCCGTTGGAGGGCTGCCGCCCTCTGCGCCAAATGGCGCATTCACCTGCCCGGGGAGACCCCGGACCCCCTCACAGTCTACCCGGAAAGAAATCATGGATCAAAAGGGGAAGGTGTGGTGCCAGGATCAGGCGTTGCGAAGGGGTCTTGCGAGTGTGCCTCTCTGCCTCTGGCCTGTGACTGGTCACGGGCGGCTTTCAGGTCATCGTTCCAGTCTTTCCGGGAAGGCTTCAGGCGCTCAAACTTGTGGCGGCGCAGTTTGTGCGCAGCCTCCTCGCCTACCTTGTCGTTGTCGAAGGCGCAGACGCGGCGGGCTGTCTCGCTCAGCTTGGCGAACCACGTCCGTGGTTCGGGGGTGGCCCCGGCGGTCGAAAGAACTGCATGGCCCCGCTCTCCGGCATCCTGTCGCAGCTTGAAGAGGCTGATGGCGTCGATTGCGGATTCAACCAGGTAGACTGTCGCCGCCTTGGCGATGTTCCCGATACGGAAACCGCCGCCTTCTTTCCGGCTCCCCGGCGCCATGCCGGTGAAGCGGGTTCCATCGGGGCGCCGAAAGGTGCCTTTGATTTCGGCCCCGACGGTCCGGCCGTCCTCGTCCCGGCACACGAACACGGCGTTTTCGCGGGCGTCCGCGTAGCAGTCGCCCAGCTCGTGCAACCGGTCGATGTAGGAGGCGGGCAAGGCGCGGTCGGCGGTGAGATACCGGCGAACCTTGGGCCAGTGCTCCGGCTCGGGCCGGGGCGGGGTGAACGGCTCCCGCTCGGCCACAGCCTCCTTCACCTGGGCGACGGCCTGCGCCCGAAGACGGGCGGTCAGGTCGGCCGCGGCAGCTCCCGGTCCGAAGCGGTCGGCAAGCCATGCCAGCGCGCCCTTGAA
>JALQTQ010000294.1:0-3673 GCA_023263995.1 Akkermansiaceae bacterium
TTCAAGTCCGCCCGGCGAAGCCGCTAGTTGATGAACCCATTCCCAACCAGAACGCTCAATTGGGATTTTTCAGACGGTCTCTTAGTTGTTCGTCACGAAATCTGAGAACTTCAACCTGGAAAGCCATTTTTTCAGAAACCGGCTCGAGGTTGTTCCGCCCATCTGTTGTTTCTGATTGTGGCGATACCACATTGCTCCCACGACAGCCTCTGGTTTGGCGGGGTCTCCAACGACCACCGGGTAGCCGCTCCAACCGCCAATCTTCCTCTTGGAATAAACCCAAGTATTGACGCCAGGCTTTTGCTCTAGCCAAACCGGAACCCAGCCACCAGATCCAGTGAAGAGCCGCCCGTCTGCGGTTGTTCCCTCCCATAGATCATACAGTGGACCGTTGTAGCCGGAAGCGATCAAAAAAGCACCATCGTGCTTGACTGCGGCCGGCATGGACTCAGCTCGGATTCGACCGACGATGGGGTATTTGGGCACGGGATCGCCCGGGGCATAGAGCCAGTTTTCCGGTGTCCTGACGTGATTACTGGTGACCCAGGCAGTGAGATCCCCTTGGCGAGCCACGGGATAATGACGCAAGGGCCGACTCTTGTGATCGTCCGGGTGATGGGACAAGTAATACGCGACCGGACCTGAAGAACCGCCACATGAGGTGAGCAACGACGCAAGAAAAAGAGCAAAAACTCCACTCGCCTTCAGCGCTTTCCCTTTTGAAAAATTTTCCGTGATGGTCGACAGTTGCAGTCTTGGTCTGGGAAGCAAGGCTTTCATGGTTGACTCCACCCTGCGGTGGCAGGGCGTGAGGTCGCAATCGTTTTTCCGCAAAAATCTTCCATCTCCGGGAACTACTTTTCCTCTTGGGCCCCCTCCTCCTCCTCGGGCTCGGGCAATTTCAGAACCTTTTGCTGTTGGGGATTCAGTTGTTCCCAATCGATCGTGTTGGCAATTTCACGCCCCTCCTGCTCCTTCCCGAGAGAAAAAAGTGCGCGGGCACGGATGGCACGAGTGGAATGATCCGGTGCATCTTCTTGCTCTCCCAGATTTTCCAAAGTGGTCAGCGCTTTCTCACTCTCCTGCAACATGAGTTGCACAAAAGCCAGCGAACGGTGAAAACTCTTGTTGTCGGGATAAGCCTCGACCAACTTCGTCAAGACCCCGACATCTTGGGGATCCGCAGATCGATAAAGAGCTTTGAGGTAGAGAAAATTATTAAGAAGGACCGGGTGGTTGGGTTCCCGTTCGAGGAGCCTTTCGCTCACCGCCAGTAGCTTTTTCTCTTCGTTTTTCTCGGCCAGCCACTGAAAGAGCGGAATCAAGGCCTTGGTTTTCGGAGGCACGCCCTTTTCATGAGTGACGGCCCGGAACAGAGCTTCCATTTGCTCATCCCGATTCCCGGCCCGGCCCGCGATGTTGGAAAGTTGATAGAACCAATTCTGCTCAGGATCCGACTGAGCGGCGACCAGGGCCATTTTCCATTTGTAGGTCGACTGGTTGTATTTTTCCCGGAATTTTTCGACGAGAGATTGCAAAGCCAATCGGTAGGGTTCTGGAACGCTGACCGGCGGCTCCTCAAGGGAACTCGCAAGGGTCTCCCAGGCCTGGACTCGCTCGAGAGCGGCGAGGCGGAGGGAAAAAATGATTCCATCTTTTTGAACTTCCGGATCGTCCGTGAGCTTCACCACCTCCGAATACTGTTGGAGTTGAGTCAACCACGAGAGAAGGACCTGCAGGTCGCTTTCACGGTATTTCGAAATCGCGCCGGAAACCGTCTCATCCAGCTCCTGCCGCTTCATCCTGACCTTCAGGGCCTCAAGTTGGAGACAATGGAACGGGGTGAGCTTGCTTTGATCCTCAAAGAGCTCAAGCGCTTCCTCGGCCAAGGATGCCTCAAGCCAAGCAGGACTCAACGACACCAGTAATTCCAATCCTTTGATGGAAAGGTTCGGATCTTCACTCCTGATCACCTTCCGAAGTCTCTCGTTTGTTTCCGGTTCCGCTCCATCCAAGCCACTCTGTGCGAGCCCCATCGCCAGCAAGAGATCAATCCTTTCATCCCCGACCACTCCCTCCTCATTCGCGATGGCCTTGGCTTGCCCAAAATTGCCGGTCATCAACGAGCCCCGGACCAGTTGAAGGCGAATCTCGGGGTCCTTGAGTTCCTCGGGCGTCAGTGCAGCAAGCATAGCATTCGCGACGCGGAGAGCTCGAAGATCGAGTGCCACCTTGACCGCCCAAGTGCGATTCTCGAGGGTTGCCCCCTCAAATTGAAACAATTGAAACGCCTTCCGTAAGACTTCAGGATGCCTCGTTTGATAGGCGGCTTCCGCCACCAGCTGCGCTGCTTCCAAGGACGGCTCTAAGCTCATCGACTCGTCAGCTTGCCCAAAAACATTTTCCCAGCTTCCCGCCTCGGCGAGGGACTTCGCCTCCGCCAGATGCGATTCTGCCCTCCACGAACGAATCATCTGTCGCCCCGGACCCCAATACGCGAAGGCCCCCAACCCTGCGACGGTGAGGGCCAGAGCGATGATCAGGATCTTCCAACGCGTGAAGAAACCTTTCTTTTCTTCATCAACAAGCGTGAGAGCACTGTGATACATGGAAGTGAGCTATTAACTCTGACCGGAAATGACAATCCTTAAAACCCCTTGACTCGATGGGATGGAAGCCATTCAAGCGATCGCCTTCATCGCCCGTCCGCCCCCCCGAACAGCCTTTGAATTGAGACAGCTCCGACCTTGCCGGAAAAGTTGAAAGACCTGAGCCCCGCGAAATGCCCATTGCGAAAGATGCACCGAATGAGTAGGGACGAGGCTGACCTTTCCCATTCGTTTGCCCTTATGAAAAGCGCCCAAACCTATCGAATCCTGCTGGCTTCCCTGATTTACGCATCGCAATTGCTGGCCAAAGAAAAGCCGAATGTCCTCTTCATCGCAATCGACGACCTCAACGATTGGATTTCGCCTCTCGATCATCATCCCGGCATCCTCACTCCGAACTTGGAACGGTTAGCCGAGCGGTCGATGACCTTCACTCGTGCCCACTGTGCGGCACCGGCCTGCCATCCCTCACGGGTGTCGGTGATGACCGGGGTGCATCCGGTCAGGTCAGGCATCTACCGCAACCTCTTCAACGCCCACGGTCCCCGCTGGCGCGACGAGTCGCCGGACCTTGCGGATGCGGTGGTACTGAGTCGGCACTTCATGAACCATGGATACCGGGCCGCTGGTGGCGGCAAGATCTTCCACACCCTGCAATGGAGCGCGGGCGACTCGCAGAACGATCCCGAGGCATGGCACGACTATCGCGGCGACCCGCTCGACCCGATTTCGTCGGACTGGCCACGCCCGGTGATCACGCCGGACCAGAAGGTCGGCCTGGGGCCTGGACGACCGCTCGGCGGCGCCCACTACTTCGGGACGGCGCCGTTGGAGGTCTCTGACGAAAAGACCGGCGATCACCGGGTGGCGGACTGGGCAATCGAGCAAATGAGCCGGGCCACTGACCGACCGGTGTTCCTCGCTGTCGGATTATTTCGGCCTCACATCCCGTGGGAGGTCCCAAGCAAATGGTTCGAGCTATTCGACGGGGAAAAGGTCGAATTACCAGAGCATCGAACGGACGATCTCGAAGATGCCTTCGACCACGGCCGAACTTCCTGGCA
>JALQTQ010000294.1:3683-3977 GCA_023263995.1 Akkermansiaceae bacterium
GGGTGGTCGAGAACAAACAGTGGCGGGCGTTCGTCCGGGGCTATCTGGCTTCCATCGCTTATGTAGACGCCCAAGTCGGACGCCTGCTCGATGCCCTGGACGCTTCGCCGATGAAGGACAACACCATCGTTGTGCTGTGGTCGGACCACGGTTTCCATCTTGGCGAGAAGGGGAACTGGGAAAAATTCGGCTTGTGGGACCAGACGACGCGAGTGCCCTTGTTCATCTCGGTCCCCGAGCTACCGGGGGGCCGCCGCTGCGCGAAACCGGTTTCGCTCGTCGATCTCTATCCCA
>JALQTQ010000295.1 GCA_023263995.1 Akkermansiaceae bacterium
GATCGGGTGCCACCCGGTTGTGATCCAGGAAGTCCGCGCACACCTCGAAAAAGTCATCCTTCGTTTTCACTCGCCTGATCTGATGCTCAAAGTCGGGGTCGAATCCTTGCGCGATGTAAACGAGATACTTTTTCATCTTTTGCACGTGCTTGTTCTCGATGAAGCCGGTGATTTCGCGCGCTGTTTCCTCGTAAAGTCGGCCGATGTAATCAAGGATCATGCGGCCGGTGACCACCGTCGGGGGCCGGTTGGCGAGAGAATCGCGCAGTTGGGTGAAGAGCCAGGGGTTGCGGATGGCACCCCGCCCGATCATGAGGCCGGCGGCGCCGGTGGCGGCGAGGTAGGTCGTGCCGCTTTCTTGGTTCACGACGTTGCCGTTGGCGATCACCGGGCAAGAAAGGGCGCGCACCGCCTGGGCCACCCGGTGGCAATGGACCGGAGTTTGATAACGTTCCCGCACCGTCCTTGCATGGATCGTCAGGAGATCGATGGGGTGGCGTTGGAAGATTTCGAGGAGCTGGTCGAATTCTTGTTCGGATTCGAATCCCACCCGGGTTTTGACGGTGAAGGGAAGGTCACCACAGGCATCTCGGAGTCGACCGAGAAGGGCATCGACTTGACCCGGATTCCGCAAAAGGCCGCCCCCGGCGTTCTTACGGTAAACCACCGGAGCGGGACACCCAAGGTTGAGGTCAATGCCCGCAACCGGGTGCTTTTTGAGCTCGCCAATCGTGCGCGCCAGCTCGTCGGCATCCTGCCCGATCATCTGGGCGAAGATCGGTCGAGCGGTGGGATTTTCGGTGATGGAGCGCAGGATGTAGGGGTCGAGTCGGGAGTGGACGTGGACCCGGAAGTATTCCGTGACGTAGAGATCGGCCCCACCAAAGGCTGCCATCGTCCGCAGGAACGGGAGGTCGGTGACGTCCTGCATCGGAGCCAGAAAAAGCGCGGGTCTTCCAGGGGGGAGCATGGGGCATGGGGGTCACCGGGGAAGGATGGGGAGCCGGTGGGAGGGTTGCAGGCTTTTCTTGCCGAAGCGGTGTTGCCGGATGTCGATGAGAAGCAGGGGACGGTCGGGGACGATGTGTGCCCATGAGGGTAAGGGCATGTCAGAAATGATGATCAGGGCGACCTCGGGTGGGGTCTTTTCGATTTCGGCGAGGAGGTCGTGGGCCTCGGTGTGGTTGGCCCGCCGGGCATGGGCGAGTTGGGTGAGAGCCCCGCTCCAGTCTTCGGGCTGGAAGGTGGGGCAGGGACGCCAGGAGAGGAAATCCGCCACCAGATTGGTTGGGATCCCATTTCTGCGGAGATGCCTCAAAGAGCCGCAGGCCAAGGCCAGGGCGCGTTCGTAAAGGTCGGTCCGGATCAGTGTGTGGTCGGTCCCGAAACTGTGGAAGAGAACTGCGGCTCGCCGCGGACGAAGACCGGGTGGATCGTATTCGCGCACCCTGGGTTTACGGCCTCGGGCGAGAGCGCGGAGGGTGGCGGGCCAGTGGATCTGCTTTGCCCGATCGCCCGGTTGATGGGGACGAAGCCCTCGGGGCTCCCCCGGTGGAGGGCCCGGTTGGTCGCCCCGTCCGTCCCAGGAATCCTCGAATTGGCCGCTCGCGAAGAATTCCCGCGGGACGATCGCCCGAGGAAAGACCAGGATGTCGTGTCGCAGGGTGATCGCCTTGCGGAAACGAAAGAGGCAAAGCGGAAAAGTGGAGGTCACGATGCAAGGATGAGTGGTGGCGGTGCCACGCCGCGGGATGCTGCCGCCTAGCTTGATCGACGACGACGAGCGAGCTGCCGTCCACGGAGCGCAGGCCGACAGCATCACGGACTCGCACAGGTGGAGATCGAGGTCGAGATGGCAGGTTCCAAAGAGGTTCTTTTGATTCAGCAGGGTCAGGTGGAAGTCCACCGGCGTGCCCGCAAAGACCCGGGGCGGTCCGCTCAGAGAGAACGAAAGGGCGGCGAGGTTCCATCGCCCCACCAGCAGGCCCAAGCTGGCAAAGAGCAATCCTGTTCCGCCCAAGGTTATCAAAACGCCATCAATCCGCAGGAACCCCGCTACCACGATGGTCAGCGAGACTCCCAAAAAAACAGCACCGCGTGGAGTGAGGATCACCCCGCGAGTGTGCCTGATTCCCCGCGTGGGTCGAGTCTACAGGACGAACCGCTCACCAGCGGTCAGCCATCGTGGCCCGGGCCTTCGGGACTTGCCAAAGAGGGCCGGGCTGCGGACACTCCTCCCCACTTGCTTGGACAAGGAGCCTCCGTGGCGGAATTGGTAGACGCTGTGGATTTAAAATCCATTGCCCCCAGGGCGTGCGGGTTCGATCCCCGCCGGAGGTATTGTCTGATATTGCGGGGCTGGAGGTGTTTTTGGGAGTGGTCCGGGGCCGAGTGCTTCTCGTCAAGGGGCTCGACTTGGATTTTTGCAAGGCTTGCCGGAAGAATCAGGGGAGAACCAGGCCGTTGAGCCCGCGCTGCAAGGTTCAAAGATCAGAAGATCGAGCAGCGAGCCGATCAAGGCGATCGTAGGGGAAACCCGGGCTTTTCATGGGTGGAGTCTGCGGGCAGGTTGTCTCACCGGTGCACGATTCTCATTTAAATTCTGTCCCAGCGGCGACTCCCCCCCCTTTTCCCTCGCCTGCGCCCGTCCCATGGAATGGATGGTGGACCCTCCTTTGGGCGGTCCTTCTGTTTTTCCTCTGGCAGGTGGTGATGGGGGTGGGCTTGGTGGTGGCTGGGATTCAAAGGGGAGCATTCCAAGGAGACATCGAAGAGAACATCATGGCGTTGGCTTCCGATGGCGATGTCGTCGGCCTGATTGCCTTCGTCGCGATCTTTTTTGTGTGTCCTGTTTGTTGGTTTCTCGGTCAGCTCCGGCCTGGGTTCAGTGGTTGGAGTTATCTTGGCAACCTTCGGGTGACTTGGTGGCACTGGCCGCTTTGGGGAGTGGCGACCATCGCTTGTAGCATCATCTTTGACCGGCTTTCGCCCTCTCTGGGGGTGGATGGTCCGGATGAATCGATGGTGGCGATGGGCCAATCGACCCAGGTGCCTGTTCTTCTTTATCTCGGAGTAGGGATCGGAGCACCCTTGGTGGAAGAGTTTGTCTTTCGGGGGGTCCTCTGGCGAGGGTGGCGTGCGTCGGCCCTGGGCTTGGGCGGAACCTTGGTCCTGACTTCCCTTTTGTGGGCGGTCCTGCATGTGCAGTATCCCACCGTGATCATCGGCTATATCTTCGTGCTCGGCGTGGTGTTGGGATGGGCCCGCGAGGTGACGGGAAATATCTGGATCCCGGTGGGCATGCATGCCCTCAACAACGGACTGGCCACCCTGCACATGTTGAGCTTGTGACTTTCGGTTCGGCTCGTGTCTGGTGCTTGGCTTTTACGATCGGGGCAGGTAGACCTCCCGCAGCGTGAGTCATTTCAAATCATTGGGCCTTCCCGGCGACCTGATCAAGGGGCTGGACGAATTGGGCATCAGGCAGCCCACCCCGGTTCAGGTTCAGTCCATTCCTTATCTCGTTGAACGGGGCCATGACTTCGTGGCTCAAGCCCAGACTGGCACCGGCAAGACCGCGGCCTTCGGCCTGCCCCTCCTGACCCGGATCGACCCGAAAGAAAAAAAGATTCAGGGGCTCATTCTTGCTCCTACCCGAGAACTGGCCAAGCAGATCGGCAAGGCGCTCTTCAAGTTCACGAAGTATTGTGAGGACAAAATCTTCGTGGAGGTCGCGGCGGGAGGCGACAAAATCGCGGTGCAGGAAGCTCGGCTCCGGCGCCCCACCCACCTTCTCGTGGCCACGCCGGGACGGCTCTTCGATTTGCTCAAGCGCAAGGCGGTATCGCTCGATGCCGTTCGCTATCTCATCCTCGATGAAGCGGATGAGATGCTATCGATGGGCTTTAAAGACCAACTTCGGGAAGCGGTGGAACGAACCTCGACACGTCAGGCGACCTGGTTGTTTTCCGCG
>JALQTQ010000296.1 GCA_023263995.1 Akkermansiaceae bacterium
AAGCGACATCGGGGAAACTCAGAAATACTACGCCACCAGTTATTTTGAAAACTGGGGGGTCGATGCGGTGACCTTGAACCCCTTTCTGGGATACGACACCTTGGAGCCCTTCCTCGATTGGGAAGGCAAGGGGATCTACCTGCTGGCGGTGACCTCAAACCCCGGGAGTGTCGATTTCCAGCGCCGGGATTGCGAGGGCAAGGCGGTTTTTGAACGAGTGGGGGATTTTTGCGCACGGGCTCAAGCGGAGGGACGAAAGACCACCGCCGGGTTGGTGGTGGGGCTGACTAATGCCGATGGCGAGGTCCTCGCCCACTTGCCGGATGTGCCCCTCCTCATTCCTGGTCTGGGAGCTCAAGGGGGATCCTTGTCGGCCTTGCAGGGCAGTGGACGGGAAGCGGCCAGTGTGGTCAACGTCTCGCGCGGAATCACTTATGCGGAGGGAAACACCGACTATGCCGGATTGGCTCGGCAGTGGGCGGAAGAGATCAAGAGGAAGCTTTTCTAAATCGACCATGGAGCGGGAAGGACGAAATTCCGGCTTGCGACCGAAGAAAGGATGGCCAGGGAGAAACTATCAGTTCTGGCGGCACCGCCTGCTTCCCTCATTGCTCAAGAAGCGGGAGGGGGAAACGAGACCAGCCATTCTCACTTCGCCTGATGAGGGAGTGATTCGAGCGACCTGGATCGGGCATGCCTCCTTCCTGGTGCAATTTGGCAGTCATGCGGTAATCTTTGATCCCAACTGGGCCAATTTCCACGGACCGGTAAAACGTCAGACTGAACCCGGGCTGGCGATCGAGAACCTGCCCGACCTGGACCTCGTTCTGGTGTCGCATGCCCATTTCGACCATCTGCACAAGAAGTCCCTGCGGGCCATTGAGTCCAAGGAGGGCATCATCGTGCCGCAGGGGAGCGGGAGTTTGGTGAAGCGCTTGGGCTTTGATCAGGTCCGGGAGATGAAGGTTTGGGAGGAGCGGGAGATTTCCGGAATGAGGGTGGTGCACACTCCGAGTCACCACTGGGGGGCACGTTACGGGGCGGATGTGAAGCGTGATTACGGTGGCTTTCTCGTTGGATCCGGGGCCCGCAAGGTCTTTCACTGTGGCGACAGTGCCTACTTCCCCGGGTTCAAGGAGATCGGTGAGCGGGAAAAGATCTGCCTCGCGATGTTGCCGATCGGGGCTTACGATGCCCCGAGTGGACGTGATGTCCACATGAATCCGGAGGAGGCCATCCAGGCCTTCGAGGATCTCGGGGCCGACCTCATGGTGCCGATGCATTACGGCACCTTTCCCCTCGGAAACGAACCGCCGGAGGAGCCGGTGGAAAGACTGCGCGAGGAGGCAGCGCGACGCGGACTGGAAGACCGCATCATTGTGCCCGAGGCCGGAATGGCGATTGAAGTGTGACGAAGACCTATCGGGACTTCTTGTTTTTGCGCCAGGAGCCGAAGGGAACCACGCCGCGTTCCTTGGCCCAGGCACGATACTGCGCGGCCATTGACTTGACTTTGTCGGGATGCTTTTCCGCAAGGTTGTTCATCTCGGTGCGGTCCTGAGCGATGTGGTAGAGTTCCCATTTTCCATTCACGCCTTTGGCAACGAGCTTCCATTCCCCGTTGCGAACGGCCCGGTTGCCTTCGTGTTCGAAGAAGATGGGCTTGCCGCGATCGAGCGGTTGGCCCTGGAAGGCGGGATTGAGCGAAACACCTTCGACCGGAATCTTGTCCGTCGGGTAGGGGGCCTTTGCCAGATCGAGGCAGGTAGCCATGAGGTCGATGAGGTGTCCGGGGTCCGCGGCCCACTGGTTGGTTCGTTGAATCCCCTTGGGCCAGTGCGCGATGAGCGGCGTGGAAATCCCGCCTTCATGAACCCAGTGCTTGTATTCGCGGAAGGGGGTGTTCGAGACATTGGCCCAGTCTCGCCCGTAGGCGATGTAGGTTTCGGGTGGGCCGGGCATGACTCCGGGGCCTTGCCTCAGGGAGTAGCCGTCGCGTGATTTTTGGGGGATCATCTGGGTCTGAAGTTCGTCGCGACCCATCGGGGTGGCATCCGGTTTCTCAGGTCGCTTGAGTGGGCCGACCTGTTGGCCTCGGCCGAGGCCTTCAGCGCAGCCCCCGTTGTCCTGGAGGTAGAGGATGAGGGTGTTGTCGAGTTGCTTGTGTTCCTTGAGGCAGGCCACGATGCGCCCGATGCCCTGGTCCATGTTGTCCACCATGGCGGCGTAGACCTCCATGCAGGCGGCTTCCCATTCCTTGTCTTTGACGGCCGACCAATCACCGACGGGATCCGGGATTTTCCAGTTTGGATTGAGAATTCCGAGCGATTTCATCTTCTCGAGTCGGGCTCGGTAGGCGGGGGCGTATCCCTCGTCGTATTTGCCCTCGTATTTCGCGATGTCTTCCGGCAGGGCGTGCATGGGCCAGTGGGCCGAGGTGTAGGCCACGTAGTGGAAGAAGGGCTTCTCAGGGTGGTCCTTGAAGTGATCGGTGATGAACTTCACGGTGTTGTCGGAAATGGCATCGGTGTAATACCAAGTGCCCTTCGGTTGGTATTCGGGGTCGTTCTGCGGGGTGATGAAGGTGTTGTCGCGAGTCAGGCCGTTGGGATCGAAAAGAGAGCCGGCACCGTGGATGGTTCCGAAGAAGCGGTCGAATCCCCGCTGCAGGGGCCAGTTTTCTTTTGTGTCACCCTTTTCGCGATAGGGGGTGACGTGCCATTTGCCGGCGAGGTAGGAGCGGTAGCCGACCGGCTTCAGGGCCTCGGCAATGGTGAGGCATTGGTTGTTCAAATACCCCTGATACTGGGGCAGGCCGTAATCGCCCATCATATGGCCGACGCCAGCCTGATGGGGATAGAGGCCGGTCAGAAGGGAGGCGCGGGTGGGGCAGCAGCGGGCGGTGTTGTAGAACTGGGTGAAGCGGAGACCGTTGGCAGCCAGGGCATCGAGGTGGGGGGTCTTGATCTCACCGCCGTAGCAGCCGATGTCGGAGTAGCCCATGTCATCGGCCAGGATGATGATGATGTTGGGCCGGTCGGCGGCGGGAGCCATGGCGGCGAGCAGGAAAAGGAAGGCAAGGGCGCGGAGCATCCTTCCGCTACGTGCCGGGAGAGCCTTGTTTTCAGAAATCTGCCTTGGGCTTCATTCCTCTTGGATCTGGAGCAGTTTGAAAAAGACCTTCAAGGATGGATCAGGGTGACTCCGGGAATGATCAAAGCCGGACCGGGGTTTTCGGCAGAGGGAAATTGCGAGCCATCTCAAGCCAAGGACGGGAAGGCGCGTGGCAATCTTCACCATTCACTGCCCCTTCCACGGTCGCACTGGCAGCGCGAGGAGAAAAGGCCGGGGGATCCCTGGTGGCGGATCCGGTTGATCGTGCTTCGTTTCTTCATGGAGAAGGTGCCCGCACGTCGCAACGGTCCCCGTGGGGTTGCCCCCTACCATGCCTCCAGTTTGGGCACTGGTGCCCTCGCCCTCATTCCCGTTCCCTTTTTGGATGAATGGATGATCGGAAAGCATCGTCGCCGCCTCGTCGAATCGATTCTCGCCAAGCGTGGAATTTTGTTCGATGGAAATGGGGTCGAGGTTCTCCTCAATGGCGGACGGGGACGGCTCAGCCGGGTGTCTTCCCGCGCTTCGGGGCTTCTGATCAAGCCCTTGAAGAAGCTGTTCCGCCGTGTGCTGATTTGGCTCACGGTGCGAAACGCCGCCCGGGCCGTTCTCGAAACCCATCTCCTGGTTCGTTTCCTGCAGCATCCCTCATTCGAGAAAAGTCTGGAGGGGGGAATGCTGGATCGCCGTCAGGGACGTCGTCTGGGAAAAGTGTTTCGCTCGACCACCAGAGGTCTTGATTTGAAGGCGGCCGCCAGTGCCCTGGCCCGCCTCAAATCTCTTCTGCGACGTTCCCGCGAGACCACCCCGGGAGAGATCTCCGAGGTCATCGAGACCGGGGCGCCGGGTTTTTTCCGG
>JALQTQ010000297.1 GCA_023263995.1 Akkermansiaceae bacterium
GATCCCAGGGAAGATAGGGTCCGCTGAAGACACGAGCGGCCTCCCTGAAATCACCTTTGTTCAGAGCTTGGTAGGCCGTTTCCATTTCACAGGCTTCGATGTGGACTTTTGCTGCGAGCAAGTGGACGAATTTTTCGGCGTCACCATACGGAAGTCCCGATGCGCGCCACGCAATGGAGCCGTCACGGCGGAGGAGGAAAACGTTCGGAATACGATCTGCCGAAAGAACACCCAGGCGGCGGACCATCGGATTGCTGAGGCCACCCGGCACAATGGCAGCCTGGCAGGTCATCTTCCGGGTTTTCATCAAGGTCTTGATGCGTTCCGCATCTTCGGACAAAAATGCCGCGATCGTGGTGAGGTCTTTGTTGACATGCTTGTCTTGAAGGTCGCACGCAAATTGAAGGAAGTGATGGTGTGGTAGTTGATTTTCGGTTTCTTCAAGATTGAAGGGGAACTCGGCATCGGGTTCTGCGGAAGGCTCGACAAACACCAAGAGCGTCAGTTTACCGCTGGTGTCCCGGGGAAGGGTCAGGGGTCGCCCGTCAAGCGTATTGAGCGTGATGGGAGGAAAGACCTCCCTCAGCGGAGCCATGCCATGACGAATGACGTAGTCACGCACCGATTCACGTTCATTCTTGAGGTAATTGGCCTTCATCAGGCGATAGGAATAAACCCGGTCCTTCAGGAACGAGACCAAAGGCCACAACGTGGGACTGTCTTCATTCTGGGGCGCTCGGAGCAGGGCGCTGTAGCGATCATGCAAGTCCCTTGAATTTGCGGTCACCGCCAGAATTGTGGCTGCGGCATAGACCGACAGCGGTGCCTCTGGCCCACCCGTTTTTTTGATCAACTCCTGAATCACCAATTCGGGCTTCATGTTGCCTTGTCGGAGTGCTTCCTTCCCGAGACAAAAGCGCGGAACAATATCGGCCCCGGCGGGGCAATCCTCCGCCAAAGAAAGGCGTGCCTCCCGGGCTGCTTTTTCAAGATATCCAGGCTCGCCGGAAAGATTCCACATCCCCAACAGAGCGATGATCCTTCGGTTGCGCACGAACCAGAGGTCCGGCGCGGCCGGGTGTTGCCTGATCGCCTCACTGCACAAACTCTCGGCCTTTTCGTAGTTCGCCAGCGCTTCGACCATCGTCAATCGGTAGCGGAAAGGTGCCTTCGGAAAACATTCTTGAATGGCTTGAAGCATCTCGGCGGGAATGGACCCGACCGTCCGTGCTGGCTTGATGACGGGTTCTGCGACCAGGAAATCGCCAACGAGGAACGACTGTAATTGCGAGAGAAATCGGGCGTGATCGAGACGCTGATCGATCGTTGAAATGACTGGGGGAACACCACGCACACCCAGCTTTGCCTGTGCCCCCGCTTTCAGTAAATCCGGTTCTAGGAGGGCATGGCCGTAAGCGTTGACAAGGATACCGACCGGGTCGCTGGCCACATAAGCACGGTAGGTCTGGCTCTTTTTGCCGCCGGGCAGGTGCATCACCGTCCAGTTGAGGTCCATCGATCTTAGTGTCGATTCCCCCGCGTCGGGCAGTTCATCGAGGTTGAAACTAAACACCTTGAATTCGCCCGGCAATTGCTCCTCTTTCTCCTTCACCAAATTCAGGTAGTCCTCGAAGCCCGGCGTCTTTTGCGACCAGAAAACCATGACACTTTGCCGCCCCATCAGATCAGCCGGAAAACGCAGCGTAAGGCCGTCTATTCGGGTGAAGGTTCCGGCAAACAAGACATCCATGCGACCGAACCCAAGATGTTCGCGGCGGAACTCAATGACCCCCGGGTCGCCTGCGAAACGTTCACCGAGAGCATCCAGGACTCTCTTTTGCAACTCAAAGGCCTGTAGCTTCGGGGCAATCTGAACGGCCATCATCAAGCTCTTTGCCTCTCCCGGGGTGTTGCGGTAACGCGCAAGCAATTGCTCGAGATTCCTGGCCCGCTCCTTCACATCCGCATTGCTCGCCGACTGGATATGCTCCGAGAGCAACATGTCCGCCTCGAAACGAAGCTCGGCAAGATCATCGGGTGCCTCGGCCAACTTGGAGCAGGTCTCCAAAAGGGCTTCCCGGTTGCGCTCTGAATTCTGAAGTGCCAAGAGACGCTTCTGGCTCTGAAAGATGATTTCCAGAACCTCGAAACGATTGGCGGCCGCGTCCGATTTTTTCAAAAGCTCCTCAGCGTCGCTTACCACCTCCTTGTAGGCGCGGCGCTTCCGAGTCGATGACAAAGCAGAAGCCACTTCGGTCAGTTCTTTTCGCAGATCGGAAATCTCTGCCTCGAAAGAGTAGGGTGCCTTCTCCTGGGCGATACAGATCTGACTGCAGGCAAACGTCATCCCTGCCGCACAACTGGCAAGGCATTGCAGATACTTCGATTGCCTTGTCATTACCTTTGGTAGATTGGAATGTAGCGATGGGGGGTTGCCAAAATGATGATGGCCATGGGAGTCGAATAGGCACCGCCGCCGTGGCCTCCTCCTTTGTCCCATGCCCCCTTTTCATTTTGTCTGGAGATCAAGGCGTCACGAATTTGAGGGTACCACTTTGCATAGTCCTCATCGCCCGCCTGCACCATCGCCTGAATTCCGTAGTAGTGGGTGTAGTAATAGTAACTCCCACCGCCGGTGATGATCCCGGGGGCCTGACTCTTAAGATGGCGCAAGGCTGATTGCGTCATCTCGGTGTCCCGTTGCCCGGCGAGTTGAGCGATGTAGGCCCCGCCGGCCGTGCAAGCCGAAGTCACCTTGCCGCCTCGGGGGGTGTAGCAAAATCCTCCAGTTTGCGGATCATGGGCGCTTTGCAGATACTTGGCCACTTTGGCAATGGTTTCGCTTGGCACATAGATTCCAGCCTGGCGGGCGGAGGCCAAGGCATGGAAGACCGTCTGCGTACAGGAGGTGTCTTCACCGCCGTCCGCTTGGGGTTGGTAGCGCCAACCGCCCCCGGGATTTTGGGAACGCAGGATGACATCAACAGCCTTCTCGAGAGCCTTTTGGATCGCATCATCATCTTCGGGATCGCGTGCCATTCCCCATAGTTCGGAGAGCACGAGAGTCGCAAGTCCATGCTCATACATCACGGTGCCGAGGTAGCCGTCGGGTCTTCCCTTTGCTTCCTTCAGCAGCCATTTCATTCCGCGGTCCAAGGGCTCCCCATATTGGCCGAACCCTGGGAAGTGCGCCTTCGACATGAATGCCATCAGGGAAAGCGAGGTCATTGCCACGGCGTGTCCACCTTCTCCGTTGCTGTCCCAGGAACCGTCCTTTTTTTGCGTCGACAGGAGATAAACGAGCCCCTTGTCGATGGCCCGCGAAGCCTCCGCGCTCAACTCGGGGGCTTCGCCCTGCTGAGCCGCTGTGGAACAAGGCAGGAGGGTAGCGAGGCAGCAAACAATGAGAGTCATGACGCGCTCGCGAGCCTCCACACAAAGGAGCTTCGAGGAACTGCTCTTTTGGAGCAAGTAATCTGCTTTTTGATGATTTGTTTCCATTCCTTGTTGTTCGGTTTATTCGGTCAACTGCTCGTAATAGTCCTTGAGGATCTCCCGATATTCGAGAGGAAGCTCACGCGCAAAATTTTCATTCAAGGCGGCGCGATCACGTCGGCCGAGCACCTGCCACTCAAGACGCCCGCCCTTGGGACGCTCTCCGGTCAGGGCACCGGGTAGGAAAAGTTGCAACTCGCTGTCATCGGGCTCGGCATCGTCGCTTGGAGAGCCCGGTTCCGGCGGGGGAGGCGGGGGGATGGCAACATACTTCAGGGCATACTCGATGATGAAGGAACGAAGCGCATCGGCCGCCAACTTCTGGCTGGTGGTCGCCGCCTCGCGGTCACCTGACTCCAACTTTGCAGCAGCTTCGGCAAGGTGCCGGTAAGCGAGCCCGATGCTCGGGTGTGGATCAGGGGCGGGCGGATTGGGAGCCGGAGCTACCTCCTCAAGGACG
>JALQTQ010000298.1 GCA_023263995.1 Akkermansiaceae bacterium
TTCGTTTTGTATGGCTGCATCAAGTACTCTGACAAAGTAGATAAGCCTTTGACTTTGTCTTCTCTGTTGTTGTACATGTACCCAACCTGCAAAAGAATTGCGTGTTTAATTGCTTGTGGCACATCTGTACCGTTTATGCCGAAGCCTGAAGTGTAACGAACTACAACATTATTGATTCTATCCGTGTCGCTTGATGGATACGATTCACCTGTTGTCACACAAATTCGACCTGCTTTGTCGTATGTATCAACGTCATAGCTTGTATCTGACCAAGTTTGTAACGTTCCGCTTTCATCGTAATCGGCGGCGACAACTGTGCCTTGAAGATGCTCGGCCGATACATCCGCCTACCCTACCACGGCACGGAGGGTCACAAGACCCTCGGGAACTGGTACACCACGCTCCTCAACGCACACGGCAACCCGATCGAGCACTACGGCGACTACGACCTTGAAATGTCGCGCCGAAAGCTCGACCAGAAAGGCGCGATCAAGCAACTGCTCACATGATTCCGTTTGACGACGTGAAAACAATTCCGACCCGCCCCAACCAATCCATCGAGACGAAAGCGATCCCCATGAAACAACATCGAAATCATCTTCCATGGCCCCTCCGGCTGATTCTCACCTTTTTGCCTGGCCTGAGCCTGCAAGCGGAAACGAAACTTGAGCTCGCCGCGCCATTCACCGACAACATGATCCTGCAGCGCCAGGTTGAGGTCCCGGTCTGGGGTTGGGCGGTGCCGGGCCGTGAAATCGAGGTCAGTTTTGCGGGCCAGAAGAAGACTGCCAAGACCGACGAGGCTGGCAAATGGATGCTCAAACTGGATCCGCTGAGGGCCTCCGCCGAAGAGCGTGATTTCAGGGTCAGTGCCTCGGACGGCCAATCGGTCACGCTCGAGGACGTGCTCGTTGGCGAGGTTTGGTTTTCCTCCGGCCAGTCCAATATGGTCTGGCTTGCGAGCAGTAGCTCGGTGCGCGAGTTGGCGAGTGAAATCGCGAAGGCGGAAAAAGACCTCCCGATTCGGGAAATCAACATCGCGACCGAATCCGCGCTCTACCCGCAGGATCGAGCGCAGTCCGAGGATGGGTGGAAGAAGTCCAGCGCGGCGAGCGGCTTCTCGGCCTTGTCGTTGGCCTTTGCGCACTCGCTCTACGAAGAACTCGGGGTCCCGATTGGCATCCTGCTCAGTGCGCATAGCAACACGCGCGTCGAGGCCTTCACGCAAGGTAAGGCCATCCTGAAACATCCCGGCCTGAAGGTCGACGCCGACCTGATCCGAGATGCCGACGTGCTGACTGAGCAGGGCAAGGCGGCCTTCCAACAGTATGAGAAAGAGATTGTCGCCTGGCAGGACGAAGCGAGCGAGGCCGCCTTCGCTGCCGCGCGAATCCCCAATCGACCGCCACTGCCAGGCATCGCCGGAATGTGGCGGGGCCCGTCGCAGTTTTACAATGGCAAGATCCACCCGCTTGTCCCCTACGCGATCCGCGGCACCATCTGGTGTCAAGGCACCAGCAACGGCGGGGACGGGGCGATCTACGCCGCCCGGATGGAAGCCCTGGTCAACGGCTTCCGCGATGCGTGGGGCATGC
The DNA here is from genome assembly GCA_023263995.1 of Akkermansiaceae bacterium. Lineage (GTDB taxonomy): Bacteria > Verrucomicrobiota > Verrucomicrobiia > Verrucomicrobiales > Akkermansiaceae > SW10. The sequence goes on from JALQTQ010000298.1 coordinate 1,596, forward strand.
CTGAGATGCCCTTCTACTTCACCCAGATGCAGAGCTACGGCAAGAACACGATCCCGGATGACGTCGGCTTCGGCGAGATTCGTCAGTCCCAGCACAAGTTCTTTATCGATAACCGCAAAAACGTCGGAATGGTGGTCCAGTTCGATTGCAATTCACACAGCGCTGGCGGCATCCATTACCACAACAAGCTGCACCCAGGCATGCGGATGGCCCGCTGGGCATTGGCCAAGCAGTATGGCAAGGACATCGCCTTCACCGGGCCAATCTTCAGCGCTTACCAAGTCGAGGGCGACAAGGTCGTGGTCTCGTTCGAAAAGGGTTCGCTCTTCGGCGGCCTGATGGTCGGGACGAAAGACGCAGACGACGAAAGCGGCAAAGTCGATCGCGATCTCGAGCCCGCGATTGCCGCGCCCGGGGAAAAACTCGGGGGCTTCCGTATTTGCGGACCAGACCAGAAGTGGCATCCGGCCGAGGCAAAGATCGTCGGCGATACCGTGGTCCTGACTTGCCCTCAGGTGCCCCAGCCCACCGGCGCGCAGTATGCCTACAACGCGGTGCCGGCGGACGCCAACCTCTACAACCAGGCCGGCCTGCCGGCGACACCCTTCGCCCAGATCGATGGCAATTTTGTCCTGGTGAGCCACGAAGAACGCACAGCCGAGCTCGCCGAGCGCTACGCCCGCTACACCGATCCGAATTACCCGATTCTCCAAGTCGCCGAATACTACCGAGATGGTGTGATCCTCCAGCGCGACAAGCCGATCCCCGTCTGGGGCCACGCGAACATCGGGGAGACCGTGACGGTAACCCTCGGCGGGATGACCAAAACTACGCAACCCAACAAGTTTCAGCAGTGGCACGTCGACTTCCCGGCCTTCGAGGCATCCATCAAGCCGATGACCCTGACCGTGAAGACCACCAACGATTTGAGTCGGACGGTGAAAGACATCCTCGTCGGCGATGTCTGGTATCTCACCGGCAGCCCGCAACTCCATACGGAGTGGGCCTACAACACACGGGACAAGGAGGCGAAGCGGCCCGAGCCGCTACCCTTCGTCCGCGAGTTCAAAAGGCGGACCAATGCCGACAGGTTCACGACCCCTCGTAAGCGTCAATTCGAGACCGGGTCGGGCAAATACCGCTCATACTGGGCCAACGCGGATTTTTCAAAAGAAGGCCAGGGCGTGACGATGTTCGCCTACCACTTTGCGAAAACGCTTGACCGAAAGGGAATCCCGCAGGGGTTTATGACGATGTCTTCCGGCCGGGGGGGACGTGGCGGAGTTGATTCGTATGCCTCGCCCTTGTCGTGGACGTCTTTTGCCGGGGTCAAGGATCTGGACAATCCTGCATTCAAAGCCCGGATCAACGAACTGTTGCTGCAGTATCCCGGCTCCAAAGTTTCCAGGCAGGCGGTGGTCGATCACCTCGAAGAAATCCGTGCATTCGTCGAGCAAATCACGTCGCTCAATGCTCAGGGGGCCGACCCGGCCTCCCTCCCGCTCAAGGCCCCGGCATTCCCCGAAGCGGGAAGCTCAGACGATGTCCCGTCCGATCACATTCCGACTTATGCCTACAACTGGTGCGTCGCTCCGCACACGCCGATGGCGGTGGCCGGCGTTGTCTGGGTACCCAACCAAGCCAATCTGTCCCCCGATGTGGCCGACTACGCTGCCGAACTCGAGGCCTACGCCACAAGCCTACCATCGACCTACGGCCAAGACGAAGTTCCCTTCATCCACGCGCAACCCGCTGCTTCACTGGTCCCCGGCATCACCGAGCCCAAACTCTCCAACGCGAAGGCCGTGATCTTCGATGCGTGGCCCGAGAGCCTCGAGGAACTCGCCCAGTCGCTCGCAAAGAAACTCACGGAACCAGAAGGCATCGAGGGCCAGCGCACGCGGTCAAAGTGAAGGATGGACCGGACACCACCCCGGTCATCGAGCCGGTGCGGAAGTGAGCATCGTCCTCGGAAAATTTCCCGCCCCCCGCCAAGCTGGACCATCCACAAGTTCAGATCAAACCACTTTTAAAAAACCTCGTACTCCCATCATCTTCATCCTCGCGAACTTTCGGCCCTCCCCCGCCTCCTGCAAGGTCAGAGTGAGAAATAAGCGATGTGTAACCGTCCGGGCGACCCCTTCCGGGGTGTCGTCTATTTTCGCCAAGAGGAGCTGGCCGGTGATTAGCCCGTCTTCGCGGACTCAAAGCTATTTTGGGTTAACCCGTCTTCGCGGACTGAGGGCTGTTTTGGGGCTAGAACCCTCATGGATTCGTTTTTTTGACCTAAAGGTCGGCACTACATCATTTTTTAATTCGCCGAGTTGGGCTGACCTTGAATTTTTGGTGGAGCTTG
>JALQTQ010000299.1 GCA_023263995.1 Akkermansiaceae bacterium
TTCGGAAATCCCAAGGCCATGATCAATGGGCCTACCGTGGCGGTGGTGCTCGGAATCGTCTTTTCATCCACCGGGCTTTGGCGCTTTCTTGATGAATCGGGCGGCGGGGTGGCGGGAGCGAGTCTTCGTCAGGGAATGTCCTGGCTCGGGGCTTGCGCTTTTCCGATGGGACTCGTGGTTATCGGAGCCACAATGTATGACTTGATTGGCAAGGAACGCATCTCGGTCAAGATTGCGACCGGGTCGCTGGTGGTGCGGATTGTGGTCATGCCCATGGTTTTTCTTGCGGCGGCCTTTTTTCTTCCGTTGATCACCGAACTGCGGCAGGTCCTCGTGGTGCAAGCTTCGATGCCGGCTGCGGTCTCTCCCATCATCCTGGCCCGCCACTACGGGGGAAGCGCCGGGGTGGCAGTGCAGGCCGTGATCGTCACTTCGGTGGTCGCTTTGATTACCATGCCGCTCTGGATTTCCCGGGGAATTCTGATAGTCTTCGGCTAGGATGAAACGAATTTGGGTGGTTTTGCTGTTGGTGGGTGGGCTCTGGGCCGATGAACCGGCGGAAAAGGACGTGTTGTCAGGCTTTTTGCGAAAAGTGATCGGTAAGGGTGGGGGCGACCGGCTCTTTTATTACCCGACAAGGACCGCGCCGGATCTCCCGACCAAGTATGGGGTAACCTATGAGAATGTGACATTTCCTTCGGAGGACAAGACGAAGTTGCACGGATGGTTTCTCAAGCCCGAGCGAGAGACGTTGGTTCGAGGAACCGTGGTGTTTCATCATGGTAATGCCGGGTCGATCGGCTACCATCTGCCGTTTGTCGTCTGGCTCGTTCGTGAAGGCTACCAGGTCCTCCTGTATGATTACCGGGGTTATGGGAAATCCGAAGGAACGATTGCGCGGAAGGGGTTGGTCGAGGACACCCGAGCGGCCATTGTCTATGTTCGGACAAGAAAGGACGTGGACGTCCAAAAGATCATTTCATACGGACACAGCCTTGGTGGGGCCAAATCCCTGGCTGGGTTGGGAGAGAAAATGGTCTCAGGGGTCAAGGGGGTTATTTGCTTTGCCGGATTTGCTTCGTATCAGGACATGGCTCGACGTTTCGCCGGACAGACTGGGGCGAATTTGGTCACCGATGATCATTCGCCGCGCGATGTGGTGGCTCAGATTTCGCCGGTGCCCCTTTTGATTGTGCACGGGCGGGCAGATCGCACGGTGCCGCTGGAGCAGGGAGAGCTTCTCTACAAGAAGGCAAAGGAGCCCAAAACGATCTTCCGGGTACCCGAGGGCGGGCACACCCGGGCATTATGGATGAATGACGGGGAATATCGAAAACGAGTACTCGCCTGGATGAACGAAATCCTGGCCTGATCGACATGTTCTGGCGGGTTGCAATTCGATGAATTTGATAAAGATTGGGGGAATGAAAAGATCGTTGATTTTTCTGGCGGGTGGTTTGGCGCTGGCTTCAGCCGAGGAGAAAAGGGAGGTGGTTCAGGGGCACATCTTTGCCTGGCCCTTCACCGAGGTGGAAAAAATGCAGCCCCGCGGGGGAACCAGCACGGGGGGAGAGGTGGTCCTCGACAAGGCTCCGGGTGACCGTTGGAAGAAATTGCACGTCGACGAGGTCCCCTTTTCGATGGAGCGGGACCGTCGGGCGATCCTTGCGATGGCAGGAAGCTACCGCGTGAGCTTTGATTTCATTGAAACGATGGGGTTCACTGAGGGATACACGCCCCCTCGTCCCTATTTTTCTTGGGGAACCGAGCAGGTCTCGGTCCTTGCCGACGAGCCCGAATTCATCAGCCTGCAGCACACTCTTGTGATGTATTTCAAGGATGAGGACGGGAAAGAAATGGGCCCGATGGTGATGAAGCACTGGCGTCAAGACTGGCGATACGAAGATGTTGATCTGCATACTTTTCGGGGGAATTCGACCTGGCAACGCGAGAAGCGGGATCCAAAAGAGGTGGATGGCAAGTGGACCCAAGCGGTCTATCAGGTCGATGATTCCCCGCGCTACGAAGTGGTGGGCGAGTGGAGTCACGAGGGAGGGATGTCGGTGTGGCGGAGCGATTCCTGCTGGCGGCCTCTTCCCCGGCGGGAGTTTTCCGTGCGTGATGATTACGACGTTCTTCAGGGAACGCATGAGATTGCCATCACTGCGAGCGGATGGGTGCACACCCAGCGCAACCAGAAGGTCCATCTTGATGAGGGGGGACACAAGACCATCCTGGCCCAAGAGTTGGGAGTAAACCGATACGAGCGGATCACCGCGCCGTCGTTGGTGGCCGCAGATGAAAGTTTGCAAAAGACCGGAGCATACTGGGCGGAAGTCCGAAAAGCTTGGTCGGACCTGTCTGAGAACCACGAGACGTTTTCGCTCAAGGCCGAGGTGGACGGCAAAAAGCTCTATCAGCATCACTTCGGTTATGCGGCAGAAATCGAAAAGACTGGAGGATACGATCCGGTGGCAGGTCGCAAGCATGCCCGCGAGACGGTGCGGAAATTCGTTGAGACCTTGGCTGGTGGAGAAAAGGGAAAATACTGATGTCACGGCTGCTCGTGGTTTGTGGTCCGGCGGGGGCCGGGAAAAGCACCTATGCCCGGCAACTGGCGGCGGAGATGAGGGCCTGCCTACTTGACAGCGACACCGTGACCGAGCCCGTTGTCCGGGCTGGGATGGCAATGGGCGGGCTTGATCCCAATGATCGTGATTCGCCGGAATACCGTCGGATCTTCCGTGATTCGGTCTACGAATGTTTGTTCGCAGTCGCGGCGGAGAACTTGCCATCCTGCGATGTCATCTTGGTAGGGCCTTTCACCACCGAAATTCGCCATCCTGAATGGCCCGAGCGCTTGCGGGAGCGCTTTGGGGTCGCGGTCGAGGTGGTCTATCTCTGGGCGGATGAAGGCGAGCGCCGCCGTCGCATCGAGACCCGGGGCAATCCCCGGGATGCCTCGAAGTTGGCTGACTGGGAGGGCTTTCTGGCTCAGAGCCCATCGACCCGCCCGGCTTTTCCACATCGATTCATCATCTCAGGCTGATTTGGGGAACCTGGCAACTCTCGCTCCATTTTTTGCGGCAGCTTCGCTTGAGGAACGGGAGATGGAAAAAACAAGCAACGTCAGGTCGTCTCTGAAGGGGCTTGTTGCGCTTTGGCAGTCATGGCCGTCCCCGATCATTTCAAGAGAGGCGAGGTTTTTCGGGCCGATCATCCTTGGAAGACCCGCGGGAGGGCGGTGATAGGTCAAAAATCGGGTCGCACTTGGGCTTGCCTTTTGGGCCGGAATTTCAAGCATGGCGTTCTATGGAGGAGATTGTGGTCGACCAAATCACGAAGCGCTTTGGTGAGGTTGCGGCACTGAGGTCCGTTTCGCTTCGGATCGAGCCGGGCGAGTTATTTTTTTTGTTGGGGGGAAGTGGGTGTGGCAAGACCACCTTGTTACGCTGTATTGCTGGATTAGAGGTCCCGACAGAAGGTCGCATTTATTTTGGGGATCGCGATGTTTCCAAGTTGCCAACCCACAGGCGGGAAGCTGCCATGGTTTTTCAATCGTATGCCCTGTGGCCCCACTTGACGGTGGGGCAAAATATTGCTTTTGGCCTCGAGGAGCGAAAGGTCGACAGGGCTGAGATCAGGCGTCGGGTTGATGAGGCGCTCGAAATGGTCAAGCTGGCTGGATTTGCCAAGCGTTCGATCGACCAGATGTCAGGTGGACAGCAGCAACGGGTCTCGCTGGCGCGTGCACTCGTGGTGCGGCCCAAGGTGCTTTTACTCGACGAACCATTGTCCAATCTGGACGCCCAGCTGCGGCTTGAAATGCGTTCTGAAATCCGCCGCATCGTCAAGGAGAACAAACTGACCGGGGTGTATGTCACGCATGATCAGGCCGAGGCCCTATCGATGGCCGACCGTATGGCGGTGATGGATGA